>DASSGT010000469.1:0-4598 GCA_035693345.1 Puia sp.
CGTCCATTGACCAATATTCCTTACTGCTGCCTCCCGTAGGAGTCGGGCCCGTGTCTCAGTGCCCGTGTGACTGGTCGTGCTCTCACACCAGTTACTGATCGTAGGCTTGGTGGGCCGTTACCCCGCCAACTACCTAATCAGACGCACGCCCATCTTCAACCGCCGGAGCTATAATTATAAAGTGATGCCACTTCATAATGTTACGGAGTATTAATCCGGGTTTCCCCGGGCTATTCTCCAGTTAAAGGAAGGTTGCGTACGTGTTCCGCACCCGTTTGCCGGTCGCCATCAGTGTATTGCTACACCATGCTGCCCCACGACTTGCATGTATTAAGCCTGCCGCTAGCGTTCATCCTGAGCCAGGATCAAACTCTCCATTGTAAATGAGTTTTGACCATGACTTTAATCTCTCTCGAAATTAACGTCTTGTTCGAATGTTTGTGCTAATAAACCTTACTCTGATCTGGTTTTAAAAAACCAGAAAAAAGTTGCTGTTGCTTCCATACTTTCAAAGAACTTCCGGCGTTACTGCCGCCCCGTTTTTTTCAGCGGGGATGCAAAGGTAAGTGCCTTTATCTATTTGACCAATTATTTCTCAGATTCAGTCCGAGAATATTTTGATGCCAGAATGTTTTAAGAACTGTTTGTTTTTATTGGGACGGCAAATGTACAACCTAAAACCTACCCGTAAAAACTTTTCGTTTAATAATTTATTCACACCCACATTCCTCTCTATTATCAAACATTCTTTCAAAAAGCGGCCGCGAAGATAAGGACGAATGGATTCATTCCAAATCTTTTTCAGAAAGTTTGGAAGACTGGAAGACTGAAATAATGGAATCATTAATTTTAATTACACTGAAACATGCGTTAATAAAGGGTTTCAGCAAACTGTTAATGAAATGTGTTTTATAAAAAAACACTTCCACTCTTCCATACTTTCAGACTTCCAAACTTGTATTTGATTTTTCCAAATTTTTATTGAAATGCAACTGTAAAACTTTTACACACTAATCACTACACTTCCAAACTTCCAGTCTTCCAAACTTTCACACTTGTGCTAAGTGATAATGTTCCGGATATCTGATCTGATCCAGAAACAATCCCTTTGCAGGCACATTAAAATTTACTTTTGAAGGCTCTCTGCCTTCCAGAATTTCACTGAAAACTTCAGTCGTTATATAACCTCTTCCTACCATTAACATAGTTCCGGTTAATCCCCTTACCATGCCCCTTAGAAACCGGTTTGCCCGTATCCGGTAGTAGGAATACCCCTCCTGGTGTACCCAGTGACTCTCAAAAATGTTACAACGGAAATGCTTAACCTGCGTATTTCGTTTGGAAAAACTCGTGAAATCGGTAAATTCCTTTAGCCTGCCGGCTGCGATCTCCAGGTCTTCCCGGTTCAGGGGATAAGGATAGAAATAGGCCCGGTCTGCAAGAAAAGGGTCTTTCTTTGCATATATATAATATCGGTATTCCCTGCTTTCAGCGTCAAAACGGCAATGCGCTCCTTCCGGAACAGGGTAAATGCCCCGGATACAGATATCGCCGGGAAGGATAGCGTTTAAACGATAAACCATATCCTCTTCTATCGGATCTTCAAAATCAAAATGGAAATAGTTCTGCCGGGCGTGCACTCCCGTATCCGTTCGGGAAGCTCCCGTCATCATCACCTCCCTGCGAAAGAAAATGGCAAAGGCTTTTTCAACTTCTTCCTGGATGGATCCTGCATTCGCCTGCACCTGGAACCCGCTGTAGGCGGTGCCTTTATAAGAAAGTTCCAAAAAATATCGGGGCATTCCCAAAGATAACTGGGAATTATGACCGTTTTTCGGCCATCACCAGGAATTTGCGCTGGAAGTTCTTGTCCGTCAGCATATCAACCAACTCGGAGAAATGATCCCGGTCAAGGATATGCATGTGCGCTGCGTCCATTAAAGCGAACCTGGCCTTATCAGAAACCAACAAAGCAGCGAGGAAACGAACCTGACTTACTGAAAAGCATTTAACTGCAAAAGCCCCGGCTGCGACTGCAATTTTCTCCTGCTCCGAATTGGCTTTTAGTATGGCCGATCGCAGTGCCTCTGTATCAGATTCTGTTGCAGCCTGACTACAAGCCATTACATCGGCCGATTTTGCAACATTCTTTTTTACAAGGGACGTATCTGTATTTCTATTACCGGCCTTTTTGCTTAAATCGGCTGTATCCGATCCCTTGTTCGTCAACGGTATTTTTTTCGCCCCCGTCGGATCCGGGGGTAACGGCTTTTTTAGTGCGACAGGCTCTCCTACCGGCCTCTTTTTACTGGCAGTGTCAGTGGATTCAAAATATACAAATAAGGTTATTGTATCAGCCCGTCCGTCTTTGCCAATATCAAGGAAAACCATTTTTCTGGAAATCTTCAGGGAAACTTCCCTAAGCTTTTTGACATGTGTCAGAGAAGAATGATGACCTGCCATTGACCTGGATGCAAGTTCGAGGCTGTCCTTTATGAAATTTGCTCTGTCTGCCGCCACCACGCTATCTCTGTATGCTTTTTGCGTATTGGCAGCCAGCAGACTATCTTTTGATTGCTGCATTTTTTTGGCGGCTATCAATGCTGCATTTGAACCCTCATTTTTTCTGGTCAACAGTAAACTATCCCTGGCTGCTTTTTTGACTGCTACCAGGCTGTCCTTCAGAAATGCCTGTCGTTTTTTGGCTACCGCAATACTGTCCTTAATCATCGCTTTCCTTGCTGTATTCAGGCTATCCCTTAAAAAAGTTTGTTGTTTTCTTGCGAATATCAGACTGTCCCTCGAAGCTGTTTTACGGGCAGTATTTAAACTGTCCTGGGTATGCATTTCGAGTCTTTTTACAGCGAGGAGACTATCTTTATTTATAATGGGCGGTTGTTGGTTTACGTTAGATGGCTGGTTATTTTGCCTGCCGGATTCTGAAGCAACGACAGAAGATTGTTTCGCCGGGACAAGTTTACCCGGACCCGGGTTTTTCGCTGCTGTCTGTTGATCAGTCACCGATTGCTGACCGGCCCTGGAAATATTCAAATCGGTTGCCTGACTTTGGATTTTCGGTCTGGTCGTCCGAACATTCGCGACGGTAGAATCAGTCCTAAACCCGTTGCCCGCATATGTATCGTACATGACGGCTGTATCATTCACAACCGCGGCCATTAGTCTGGAGAATCCATCATCTCTTTTGATTCCCTGTTTCAGCATACGGCTGCTGTCTGTTTCATAAACAGGTCGAATGATCTCTTTGGTTTGCCAATTGAATAAAACCATCGAGCTATCACCTCCTTTTAGCTGAAACCCCAGATCTTTCCGGTGAACAGCCACGGTAAATACCCGTTCGGTCAAATTTTTTCTGGGAAAACGCAAACCAAGTTTATAAGTGCTGTCTTTTAGCTGGGGAAGTATCAAATGACCCTGACCAGAAGAGAAATATGACTGATCACCGATCCGGACTACAAAAGGTTGTTTATTTTCGGCGTCTACTAAAATTAAATATCCCTGCTGCTGCGCCTGTGCTGCAAATGAGAGACAAGTGAGCAGAAAAAATAAGAAACCGTTCATCCCAAAGAGACCAGGCTTTTGCATTATTTTATATTTCTTGCTGATTCATATGAAATGGTCCCAGCCCTCTTTTCAAAAAACGACGCGAATGAAACAAATGCTGATTTTTTTATTTTGTTTACCACTGATCCTATCCTTGAAAGCCCAGGTCAACAATTCAGTTTCCAAAAATCCCTCGTTACTCATTTACCGGGGTATGTATCCGCATATTAACGATCTGCTTCATACCAAACTCGATGTTCGCTTTGATTACTCAAAATCCTATCTCTACGGAAAAGCCTGGATCACCCTCAAGCCCCATTTTTATCCGACAGATTCACTTGCTCTCGACGCCAAAGGAATGGATATAAAGGAAATTTCCCTGCTCAAAGGGAACCAGCACATCCCATTGAAATATATCAATGATGGTACCACGCTGCACATTCACCTGGATAAAACGTATCGTTATTCAGAAAATTACACTGTTTATATAGATTATACGTCCAAACCCAACGAGTTAAAGGTTCAGGGCAGTGCAGCCATAACGGATGCTAAAGGTTTATATTTTATTAACCCGCTCGGAGCAGAGAAGAATAAACCAACCCAGATATGGACTCAGGGAGAAACAGAATCGAATTCAGCATGGTTCCCTACTATAGATAAACCTGATCAGAAGTGTACGGAAGAAATTTCCATGACCGTGCCGGGTAAATATGTGACCCTTTCGAATGGGAAAATGATTTCCCAGGTTAAAAACCCAGATGGCACAAGAACCGATAAATGGAAACTGGATCAGCCAAATGCTCCCTACCTGTTTTTTATGGGTGTTGGCGACTATGCAATCGTACATGACACCTATAAAGGCAGGGATGTCAATTATTATGTGGAAAAGGAATATGCGCCAGTTGCCAGAAGGATCTTCGGAAACACGCCTGAAATGATTGGATTTTACTCGCAGGTATTGGGCTTTGAATATCCCTGGATTAAATATTCCCAGATGACAGCACGCGATTACGTCAGCGGCGCTATGGAGAATACAT
>DASSGT010000470.1:0-3264 GCA_035693345.1 Puia sp.
GTTCTGTATTGACGTTTCACAAACTGGTTTGCAGGAGCGAAATTTGTTACTTCCATTTTTTCCCCGTCCCAGAGTAATTTTTTACGTCCCGGGAATATTTTATTTCCAGTGCTGTCATTTTCGCTGTATTGATAACTTCGAACAGCCAGGTTCCCCATCAAAACGGTTTCAGTAAGTGGTCCTGCAATAGCAAAATCAGAACTCGTATATGCTCCATAACCTATTTTGCAGGCCTTTACCCATTGTTGCTGATGTCCCTCCGTTCCGCCTTCTACCAGGGGAAATTTTGACTTTGCCATGACCCTGTCCTTCATAAGACTCGTTGGTAATAAGGTGGCATTCGCACCAAATTTTCCGGCCATCAGTTTTCCTTTGGTTCCCTCGAAAATCATTCCCCCATCCACCTTACTCATCTCTTCATCCGGTAATAGTTCAGCAGGTCTCTCGGGTAATATACCACCGTCATACCAGATCATTTTAACAGGAACCATTGAACCACGTTGTGGAAATTGAATATAAGTTTTTGCAGATGGAGGAAACCCTTCCGTATTGATGACTTCTTTAAAATATCCGCTATATACAGAGCCAATACTGGTTTCGGCGGAAACCGGATAACCCAGCTTCAATGCCAGGTAAGGGGAATCGATAAAATGGCAACCCATGTCACCGAGTGAGCCGGAACCATAATCTACCCATCCCCGCCAGATGGCAGGGAGAAATGCCGGATTGTAATCCCTTTGCGGGGCTGTACCCAGCCAGAGATTCCAATCCAGTTCTTTAGGTACGTCAAATTGCCCGGTTGGTGTAGCGATTCCCTGGGGCCATGTAGGGCGATTAGTCCAAACGTGTACTGTATGAACATCCCCCAATAATCCATCCTGTAACCAGGTTTCTATCAGGCGTACATCATCTCCGGAAGCACCCTGATTACCCATCTGCGTGACTACCTTGTATTTTTTTGCTGCTGCGGTGAGCATCCTTGCTTCATAGATATCATGTGTAAGAGGTTTTTCAACATATACATGTTTCCCCAGTTCCATGGCCGCCATGGCAATCGGCGCATGCATATGATCCGGTGTAGTGATCATGACCGCATCAATATTTTTTCCTTCTTTTTCCAGCATGATCCGATAATCCTTATAATAAGGAGCCTTTGGCCATTTGGTTCTTGCGTTTACTGATCTACGGTCATCCACATCGCAGAGTGCAGCGATATTGTCAGACCCGTTATTGTAAGCTTTGGGGAGATTTGTTTCGGCCCGGCCACCCACACCTACACCTGCAATATTTAATTTATCACTGGGAGCAATAAACCCACGTCCAAGCACATGTCTGGGAACTATTAAAAATCCGGCCGCCGCTAAAGATGATGTTTTTAGAAAATCCCTTCTCGTGCTCTTATTTTTTATTTTCATCATCAAAAAAATAATTGTTGAAAATCGACAACTTAATAAGCTGCTTTTATATTCCGGCCTTAAATATTATGCGTTAAGCGTTAAGCTTAAATGAGACTCGCATCGAGTGTAATAGTAGTATTCAGCAATTTACTGATAGGGCAACCTGTCTTGGCAGCCTCATATGCTTTCTTAAATTGTTCTTCCGTAATACCGGCTATTTTGGCCTTCAGTGTGAGAGCAGAAGAAGTGATGGAACTCGTCGGTGGATCTAATGTTACAACGGCAGTCACATCTAGACTATCCGGTGTGATTCCCATTGCCTGCAATTGAAAGCTAAGTGCCATCGCAAAACATCCGGCATGTGCTGCAGCAACCAATTCTTCCGGGTTGGTCCCGACACCTTCTTCAAAACGGGATTTATAAGAGTACTGGGTATTATTCAGCGTGTTGCTTTGCGTAGTCAGCGTTCCCTTTCCGTCTTTTCCGGATCCTTTCCAGATTGCATTGGCAGTACGTTTCATAATTGTAAAATATTTAGAAACGCAAGTTAGGAAAAACTAATTCACCTCCAGCAGCCATACATTAAAATACAGGGGAGCATCACCGGGCACGAATGGAGGATATCCTGTACATCCATAACCATAGTCTGAAGGAACCAGCATTTTAATATGACCGCCGACGCCAATTTTAGGCAATCCCAGCTGCCAGCCCATAATCAGCCGGTATATTGCATAGCCATTTAAAGTAGAATTGGTTGCAGAATCAAAAATGGCACCCGTCATCAGCCTTGCAACATAAGTCACTTTTACATTGGAAGAAAAAATAGGTTTTTGGTTATTGCCCGAGTCAAGAATCTGATAATATAAGCCGGAACTGTCCCTCGTTACCTGGATGGATGAATCATGTGCGAATTGCAATAAAGCTGATGAATCTGCAAAAGGAGATTTATTCGTACAGGGTGCTACATCCGGAAGATTCTTACCACATCCAAAAAAAACAAAAATGCCTGCTACAAAACATACCAACAACAATTTTTTCATAATGGGTGCTATATTAATACAAAAATTTAATGCGGCTTCAATTCCTGGCTACTAAACGCAAATGGCAGCAGATCCGTTGCCCTGTTAATTACATAAATTTCACCGGAAAATCCACCGAGTATAAGACGTATTGACCGCCCAAAACGTTGCTCGTACTCTGCCAGTGTTTGCCTGCATATACCACAGGGGCTGATGGGATGATTGCTATTCCCTGATTCATTGATATAAGTCAAGGCCAGATCCGTCACCGCGATACCGGGGAATACCGCCGAAGCTGCTGATAATGTAACACGCTCTGCACATATACCAGCCGGAAAACTGGCATTCTCCTGATTCGATCCGGTAATTATTTGTCCGTTCTCCAATCTGACGGCCACCCCTACTCTGAACTTTGAATAAGGCGCATAGGCATCAGCAGTCGCTTTGCGGGCGGACCCGAAAAGCTCAGCATCCGCGACTTCCAGCGCATTGAAGTCCGAATATACCTGTACCGGAATATGTATACTGGTCTGCTTCATCCGGAAATAATAAATTATCTGATTTTCTTGAACAGACGACTCCAGCGAACTCCGTTTTTCCAGCTCATCCAGATCATCCACGCTTCTCCGACTACATGATCTTCGGGAACAAAGCCCCAGTAGCGGCTATCCTGGCTTTGATGTCGGTTGTCACCCATCATCCAGTAGTAATCCATTTTAAAAGTATAACTCGTGGATTCTTTATCATTAATAAAAAATTTACCATCCCGAATTTCCAATTTGTTTTTCTCGTAATCACGAATCGCTCTTTCGTAAAAGGGATAGTTGAATCCGGTAAGAACAAGTGTA
>DASSGT010000471.1:0-5540 GCA_035693345.1 Puia sp.
GTTGCTTCGAAGATGAAAATATACTTCGCGATGAAGGGGCCATCAATCCGGTCAGCGATAAAGAAATCATTGACACGGAGCTGCAGTTAAAGGATCTGGATGGAGTGGAAAGAAAATATCAGAAGGCTGAGAAATTACTCAGGACCGCCGATGCGAAACAGAAGTCGGAATTTGAAGTGTTGAAACGTTGTAAGGAGCATCTTGAAAAAGGAAAAAATATCCGTGAGCTTCACCTGGATAAAAATGACAAAACAGCCATCGCGGACCTTTTTTTACTGACGGACAAACCTGTTTTATATGTCGCCAATGTAGACGAGGAATCGATGCATACCGGAAATAAATATTCCGAGGCGCTGAAAAAAGCTGCTGAAGCCGAACACGCTCAGGTAATCGTGATGAATAATTCCATTGAACAGCAAATCGCAGAACTTGAGAATGCGGATGACAAAGCCATGTTCATGGAAGAATATAAAATGAAAGAGCCCGCATTGAATAAACTGATCAGAAGCACCTATGCGCTGTTAACATTGCAAACTTATTTTACGGCCGGTGTGCAGGAAGTGAGGGCTTGGACCATTCAAAAAGGATGGAAGGCTCCGCAGGCAGCTTCAGTCATTCATACCGATTTTGAAAAAGGCTTTATCAAAGCCGAAGTCATCGCCTATGATGATTTCATAAAATATCAGTCGGAAGCAGCGTGTCGCGAAGCGGGAAAACTCAGGATTGAAGGAAAGGATTATGCTGTGAAGGACGGCGACGTCATGCATTTCCGTTTCAATGTTTAACACAAGTCTGGAAGACTGGAAGACTGAAAGTCTGATTAGATTATCTAACTAACTTTCAAACTCCACTTCCAGACTTCCAGTCTTCCAGTCTTCCACACTAAAATACGTTGTACCCTAAACTAATGTAGTACAAGCCTCCGATTTGCGAATTTCCAATTGCGTCAACATAGTATTTATTCAGCAGATTGGTAGCTCCTATCTTGATCATGCTGTTCTGCAATTTTGGAAGTTTCATACTGATCTGTGCATCCAGCGCGCCGAAGGATGGTGTGGTGCCGGAAATGAATGAAGATTCATACAGATAGCTGTCCTGCCAGTGATAGGTCAGGTTGAATCCAAACACTTTTTTGATCGTATAGTTTCCGACAGAAATATTATACTTGATTTTCGGGGTATTGAATTGTGTCAGCACATTCGCGTCATTGTTTGACAAATCGTTGTACGCAAGATTTCCACCCACAAAAAATCCTTTGGGCAATGTATAGTTCAGGCCGATGCCGGCACCGACCGTATTCACTTTATTACTGCTGTTTGTATATATACCAAAAGTGTTCTGCGGAGTTTGACCCTCGGTCAACGGGTCTTTAATAAGCACGGTCAATCCGATAAAATTTGTGTACTGCGCATAGAATCCATAAACATCTATGAACAATTTATTTGCAATCAACCCCTTGTATCCAAGCTCCCAGGAAGCTACTGTTTCCGGATTAAATTCCTTAAACTGATACTGGGTGGGCGGTGTGCCGGTTCTCGCAAAATTCCCGAGAGATGCCGTGTCGTATGTATTGGTAGTTAAACCATAGTAAGTAATAAATTGGGGAAGGCCACCAATGAGTCTTGCTGAACCCGTTTGCAGATTGATATACTGATTCTGCGTGGATGGAAACCGGTACGCCGTCTGATAGGAAGCGCGAATATAGTTGTCCTTGGCTACTTCGAATACGGCTGTAATCCTCGGTGTAAATCTGCCTTTGAAATTGGAATTCTTATCATATCGTCCGGCCACTGTTATTTTTAAATAATTATCAAAAAATCCTTTCTGGATCTGGGCAAAACCACCTGTTTCGTTAATATTTATCACACCGGCTGTATCCGCGAAGATCGTTCCATGAGAATTCAACACATATTCTTTGGTAGCAACACCGATGCTGATATCTGCCCATTTAATCAGATCAGAAAAATTATACATGCCTTCCCCGACATATAGATTTGTCTTATCGTTGAATTTTCCACCAGCAGGAATAGCGAGTTTTTTCAAGGAATCCAGTGAATTATTGAAGGCTGTTGTTCCCGGCTGATACCGGTTTTTATCTGCATTGGTTCTTGCTGCCGCACTGGCGCTCACGTATGCCTGATCAGGTGTTTGTCCCAAAGCAAGCGCCGCGCCGAATGCCTGTGCATAGGTTCCGATATAAGTAGGTGCCCATACAGTTGCAGTGGGCGCATAAGATTCATTGACCAGCGTGGCAGTAGCTACCATATCGTAGGAGTTCCCTGCGTTTTCCTGTGTCGTATATGCTCTCACATAAAAATTCCTCCCGGTAACTTCAGCCTTGTACTGTCCGATCTTGGTGTCTACCAAACTAAACCGGTCTGTACCCGTATAGATCGTATTCGTTGATCCGAAATTTCCTGTCAGACTGACCGTGGTGTTGTCGCTGATCTTATAAAATAATCCGGCTGATACTTTTAAATTATATGCTTTATAATTGGTGAGTGTGTTTTCATCATATCCGGTTCTTGTAACTTGTGAATTTACCGGCGTTAATGCCGCGATGCCCCTTAATTGTGCGGCAGTCGCGGGATCGCCCGCCTGCTGATACTGATTAGCCGCACTTAGCAGTCCGCCATATACTGTGAAAAAAGGACTTTCATCTCCGTATACATTTACTCCGTTATAATTCGGCAAACTCCTGTCTCCGGGAATAGGTGTACCCTGATAAGGAGAGTAATTGCTGTAGTTGGTAGCGGTCCAGTCTTTTGCCTGTATATATTCTCCCGAAATATGGAATGCAAATTTGTTAAACGACTGCGCGTATCTCAGCGCCCAGTCGTAATAGGGAGCCGCGCTCATACTGGGATCGCTGATGTGATTTACGCCCTGTTTTATAATGGCACTTAACCCCTGGTATTTATAGGGATCCTTGCTGGTCATCAAAATGGTACCCGTCATGCCTCCTGATCCATACAAGGCAGATGATGCACCTGGTAATAATTCCACGTTGTCGACGTCCAGTTCATTCAAACCAACCACATTACCCACGGCAAAATTCAATCCGGGTGCCTGGTTATCCATTCCATCCACCAGCTGGTTCATACGAACATTTCCCGAGCCATTAAATCCGCGGGTACCCATGGTCTTGAATAATATGGAAGAAGTAACTACATCAACGCCTTTCAGATTGGCGATGGCATCATAAAAGGAAGGTGCCGGCACTTCCCGTATATAGGAAGAACTCATGCGTTCAATGGAAACTGGTGATTCAAGGCTTCTGATTTGTGAGCGTGTGGCTGATACCACCACTTCAGTTCCCGCGACAGAAGCCGTTTTCAAATCGATGGAAATAACAGAAGAAGCAGATTCTACGCGGATTTCCTGGGTCTCAAATCCGACGGATGAAATGATCAGTGTAACGGGGAAAGACTGAACAGAGAGTTTGAAATTCCCATGATTATCTGTATAAGTTCCCCGGGTTCCTCCTTTGATTAAAACAGAGGCAGCCGGAACGGGTTCTTTATTGTCACCGTTATTGATTTTACCCGTTATGGTTTGAGTCTGCGCAAAAGAACAATTGAAAGACAGGAATAAAATAATGCAAGCGGCAAAAGCACGTGTTAGAGTTTTCATGACAAGTAGTTAGATTATTGAATTTCCCGATACAAATATGTACTATCTTTTTAAAAAGTAAAAAATAAAAAGTAAAATGGCCTTTTCACCTTTCACTTTTAAATTTTTACTTTTTATTTTTTACCTAATCTTTGTACCCAAAATTGCAAAATGACGGCATACCATTTCCCGGATCAAACAGGCTTTTACAAAGGAAAAGTTCGGGATGTATACAGTTTAAGCAATGGCCTGCTGATCATGATCGCTTCCGATCGCATTTCAGCATTTGACGTGATTCTTCCCCGCGTCATTCCTTATAAAGGACAAGTTCTGAATCAGATTGCTGCATATATGCTGAAAGCTACCGGTGATATTTGTCCGAACTGGCTGCTTTCTGTTCCTGCTCCCAATGTAAGCATTGGGAAAAGATGCGATCCTTTCCGCGTGGAAATGGTGATCAGAGGAAATTTAACAGGCCATGCCTGGAGAACCTATTCTTCGGGCCGGAGAGATTTATGTGGTGTCTCCATGCCCCAAGGATTAAAAGAAAACGACTATTTCCCTTCTCCCATTATAACACCTTCTACAAAAGCTGAAGCAGGTCATGATGAGGATATTTCAAAAGAAGAAATTATAAAGAAAGGAATCGTGAGAGAAAAGGATTATGACCAGATCGAAAAATATACTTATCGTCTCTTTGAACGCGGAAAAGAGCTTGCAAAAAAAAGAGGACTTATTCTGGTTGATACCAAATATGAGTTTGGGAAAATTGGTGACACCATTTACCTGATGGATGAGATTCATACACCTGATTCTTCAAGATATTTTTATGCGGACGGTTTTGACGAACGGCAGAAGAAAGGAGAAAAACAAAAACAGCTGAGTAAGGAATTTGTGCGTGAATGGCTGATCGCAAACGGATTTATGGGAAAAACCGGACAGACTGTGCCACCGATGTCTGACGAATGGATCCAAACCATTTCAAATCGTTATATCGAATTATATGAAAAGGTAATTGGCGAAGAATTTGTACCCCTGTCCTTAAGTACGGACGAAATATTTTTTATGATCACTCAAAGCCTTTCTAACCTTAAAGCGTAAAGCTTAACGCAGGCCTCGTAGCAGCTCTAATTTGAAAGTATCCTTGCCAGGAATCCGTAAAACCCTGATCGTTTCAGTACTATTTTTCCTGCCTTAAATGACTGACTGGATTTAACCATTAGTAAAACTGGCTTAAAATACCAATTATCTTCCGTATATCCTCCGTATATCTATTGTATATGTTCCGTTTTAACACATAAGATTTACCTAAAATATACCATATATATTCTTGATATATACGGAAATTAGAGGATATTTGCAAGGTAATTCAACCCATTATGGCTATCGTCAACAACATGTTTCTTCAGAATGCTTCCGGATCGGTCGGAAAGCAACTTGTCTTTAAGAGATATTACGATAAAACCGTTGTGTCCAAGATGCCCGATATGAGCAAGCGGGTGCTCAGCAAAAAACAGATGGAATCCAACGAGCGGATGTGGATGGCTACTAAATTGGCAAAGGCCTGGTATAAAATCGAAGAAGAGAGAATCAAGGCCCGTATCCGGTTGAAATTACCGGCACATAAATCTCTGTTTCATGCCCTGGTAAAGGAATACCTGGATCTTCATAAACATCAGACACTTGATGAAATGAATCGCAGTTATTCAGGTGAATTTCCAAAAATTGAAAACACAGGTCAGACTCAAGATCCGAATCAAAATCAGAGCCCGGATAACGCATAACCCCATATTTGCGGGTGAATGTAGAGAAGTTCTACCCTTCCACGCAAACCATACTAGTTTTTGATTTTGGGCCTCAGACGTTGCCTGGCTTTATTAAAAATCTTCTGATCATTCTCCTTCCCCTTCCTCAAAAGTTTCTGTTCT
>DASSGT010000472.1:0-2160 GCA_035693345.1 Puia sp.
TATATTAAAGTCCTGCACAACACCAATTATTTTTCCGCTTTTGAGTACTCTGTCAGGTAACACCCATTGAAACGGTTTGCCCAATGCATTCTGTGCATTTTCAAAATCCAACTGCTTAACTGCCTCCTGATTTATTATGAATCCCTCGCCTGGATCTCCGGGGAAGTCTTTTGAGAAATCACGTCCCGCGATCAATTTCATTTGCATCGTCCTCAAAAAATTCTCATCAACAAAGAGCATCTGCATGGAACTATTCTTCGTTGTGCGGGAATTCCCATTGTGGATCATATTAACGGGAATTTTCGGCCCCGGAATGGTTGACGCGGCAGAAACAGATTCAACCCCGGGAAGCCTGCCGAGTACATTTTTAAGTGTCTGCAGTTTCAGCGTGTCGGTGTTTTGCGAAATGTGGGCTATAATAACCTTTTCCTTATTAAAGCCCAGATTTTTATTTTGAATAAATTGCAATTGTTTATAAACGATCATCGTGCCTGACATCAGAACAATGCAAATGACAAATTGGAATGTCACCAGAATTTTTCTCAACGAAGTTCCGGTTTTATCCTTCAGGAATGAACCTTTGAGTGCGTCAATCGGATTAAAGCCAGACAATACGGCAGCAGGATAAATGCCCGAAAGAACACCTGTTAAACCGGTCAAAATGAAGACCATTAAAAACAAAGGAAGATGGTCGCTCACTTTTAATCCGAGTTCCCTTCCGGAGATCTGACTGAAGACTGGAAGACCGAGTACAACGAATATCAGCGCCATCATTAAGGCCAAAAAAGAAATGAGCATTGCTTCGGTTAAAAACTGTTTTATCAGCTGGCTTCTTGCGGCCCCGATCACTTTGCGCATGCCTACCTCTTTGGCCCTTTTTAAAGACCTGACTGTCGATAAATTCATAAAATTCAAACTGGCAATACATAACACAAAAAAGGCGATTCCTGAAAATATATATACATAGCTGATATCTCCGTTGTTCTCCAGTTCACCAACGAGATGGGAATGCAGGTGAATATCCGTTAATGGCTGCAGATATATATTATGGACACCATTCGCATTTGGATTATTGGCGAGATATTTTTGTGAAAATAACTTAAGCTTATTTTCCAGAGCGATTGGTGACGCGCCATTTTCCAACACGACGTATGTGTTGTACATATGGTAGGACCAGTGTTCGCTCAGGTCGCCAAGCGTTGACATGGAAATCAGTGCACCATATTTTATATGCGAATTGTCGGGCGGGGAAGCTGCCACTCCCGTTACCAGAACTTCTGTTGCAGAAGTGAAAGAAGTATTCACTTCGATCAATTTGCCTATCGGATCTGTGTTTCCAAATATTTTCTTTGCCAGATCGCTGGTTAGTATGATTGAATTGGGAGCCGTTAAAGCAGTTGAGGGATTTCCCTTTAATATTTTAAACGAAAAAACATCAAATAAACCTGAATCGGCAAATAGTACGTTATTGACAACCAACTGTGGCTGACCTTTTTCTCCGACAAGGCCCTTTTCGTCTTTCAGGAGTCGTGTATACTGTTTAATTTCAGGATAATCTTTTTTCATCAGCGGGGCCCAGGGTGCGGGTGTCACGGCAAGCCCGGTACTATTTTCAGCAGATTGCGGCCTTGAGATGATCCGGTAAATATTATTTTTCTTTGAATGGAATTGATCAAAGCTTAATTCATTCTGAATAAAAAGGAACATCAGCAGGCAACAGGCAATGCCGACGGCCAGTCCGAAAATGTTAATCGCAGAAAATGTTTTATTATTGAACAGGTTGCGGATGGCAATCTTATAGTAATTCTTCCACATCGTTTTTCATTTTTGCAGTGAGAGAATAGTCCGGCGGCCATTGAGATATTCGGGAAACCATATATTCTGTGCAATATAAAAGCCCGGATGTATAGCATTGATTATCAACATCACACAAATCCGAAGCCTGTAAAACCTGTTTGTTTCCGGACACCTTTGTAATAAATTTGATACAATTCCGAATTTGGTACCCTGTAACGGTGGTGAATAACTAGTCTCCGTACGAAATAAAACTCATCATAACACGATTCAAAAAAATGATTATGTTTTTATCAGGCTCTTTCCTGCTGCGTGTCGCGGCACTTTGTACTCTGCTACTAACATCTTCCGGCTTTGCGTTGGCGC
>DASSGT010000473.1:0-6144 GCA_035693345.1 Puia sp.
GTCAAAAAATAAATTATCAGCCTGTGTACGCCAGTCATCCGGTGTTTATTGTTTGTCTATTACTTTTTAAATTATGATTATGCTCAAACAGGAATTCACGATAACCGTATATACCGAAAACCAGATCGGTTTGCTCAATCGTATTGCGATCATCTTTTCAAGAAGAAAGATCAATATTGAGAGCATGAATACCTCGCCATCAGAAATCGACGGGATTCACAGGTTTACCATCGTTATAAATGAAACGGAAGAAGTGGTAAAAAAACTTTGCCGTCAGATCGAAAAACAGGTGGAGGTGCTCAAAGCATACTTCAATCAAAACGATGAAATCGTATGGCAGGAGCTTGCGCTATATAAAGTTTCTACCGATCAGATTGTGGAAAAAGTAAAAGTGGAGAGACTTCTGAGAAGATATGGAGCGCGCGCCGTTGTGATCCGTAAAGATTATACTGTATTTGAAACGACAGGTCACCGTGAAGAGACCGATGGCCTGCTGGAGGCTCTGGAACCATATGGAGTGATTGAATTCGTTCGCAGTGCGAGAGTAGCCATCATCAATGAGAGCAGTGGTTTCCACGAAAAACTAAAGGAGTTTGAACAAACCGAACCCGGAGAACTGGTTATAGAAAATGAATATCTCGACAAGCAGGATGAGGTCTTCAGCATGTAAATAGCGCAAAGATTAAAGCATATTAAAAAACAAAAATAAATACCAAAAAATGGCAACATTAAATTTCGGCGGAACAGATGAGACAGTCGTAACCCGCGATGAATTCCCGCTTTCAAAGGCACAGGAGGTTCTAAAAAATGAGGTTGTGGCAGTAATTGGATATGGTGTGCAGGGACCGGGTCAGGCATTGAACCAAAAAGACAATGGAATAAATGTAATTGTGGGACAACGGAAAAATTCAAAGACCTGGGATAAAGCCATCAGGGATGGTTTCGTGCCGGGAGAAACTCTTTTTGAAATTGAAGAAGCCCTGGAAAAAGGCACCATCATATGTTACCTGTTAAGCGACGCCGCCCAGATTGAACTGTGGCCTACAGTTAAAAAACATCTGACTAAGGGAAAAGCACTTTATTTTTCTCATGGTTTTGGTATTACGTTCAAAGAACAAACAGGCATCATACCACCGGCTGATGTGGATGTGTTCCTGGTAGCACCAAAAGGTTCAGGAACATCATTGAGAAGAATGTTTCTGCAGGGTCGCGGATTAAACAGCAGTTATGCGATATTCCAGGATGCGACAGGAAGGGCCAAGGATCGGGTGATTGCCCTGGGAATTGCCGTTGGCAGCGGATATCTTTTTGAAACCAATTTCAAGAAAGAAGTATATAGTGATCTGACCGGAGAACGTGGCACTTTAATGGGAGCTATTCAGGGTATTTTCGCCGCTCAATATCAGGTTTTGCGCGACAAGGGTCACAGCCCGTCTGAAGCATTCAACGAAACGGTAGAAGAACTCACGCAAAGTCTGATGCCGCTTGTTGCCGAGAATGGTATGGATTGGATGTATGCCAATTGTTCAACCACTGCACAACGCGGAGCACTCGACTGGTGGAAAAAATTCCGTGATGCAACAGCGCCTGTCTTTCGGGAATTGTATGAAAGCGTTGCTTCCGGAAAAGAATCGCAGCGATCTATTGATAGTAACAGCAAAAAAGATTATCGCGAAAAACTGGAAGTCGAACTAAAGGAATTACGCGACAGTGAAATGTGGCAGGCAGGAAAAACAGTCAGAAGCCTGCGACCGGAAAATCAGGCTGCTCCTGTATTAAAATCAGATAAGAAGCTGGCAGAAAAAGTATAAATTATGGAATCATCTACTAGCACACGTATACTGGATGTTCGGGGAGCCGCTGACAGACTAAAAAAAATTGTGATCAGGACACCACTGGTTTTAAATCAAAATCTCTCCCGGCGATATCAGTGTAATATTTATCTGAAGAGGGAGGACCTGCAGGTGGTGCGGTCCTATAAGATCAGAGGTGCTTATAACATGATGAGCAGTTTCTCTGAGGAAATCCTGAAAAAGGGTGTTGTATGCGCCAGTGCCGGGAATCACGCACAGGGATTTGCCTATTCCTGCAAAAAACTCAATGTGAAGGGCGTCGTTTTCATGCCCATCATTACACCAAAACAAAAAGTGGATCAGACCCGGATGTTTGGTGAAAATTTTGTCGACATCAAACTCATTGGTGATACATTCGACGATTGCGCTGTAGCAGCGAAAAAATTTACTGTCGACAACCAGATGACTTTTATACCACCGTTTGAGGACCTTCGTATCATAGAAGGTCAGGCGACGGTCGGACTGGAAATACTTGATGATCTTTCAGACATCGATTATCTTTTTGTTCCCGTTGGTGGAGGCGGACTCGCTTCAGGTACAGGCACATATTTCAAGACATATTCGCCCAAAACCAAAATCATCGGGTTAGAGCCGGAAGGTGCACCTTCCATGGCAGAAGCATTTAAAGCAGGTCAACCGGTTACCCTGGAAAAAATAGACCGGTTTGTGGATGGTGCCGCCGTAAAAAGAACAGGGGAACTTACTTTTTCAATTTGTCGCGAAGTGCTGGATGCTTTGGACCTTGTACCGGAAGGACGTGTCTGCACCACCATACTCAAACTGTATAATGAGGATGCAATTGTAGTCGAACCGGCAGGCGCTTTGTCGATTGCCGGATTGGAAAACCGGGCTTCGGAAATCAGGGGTAAGAATGTCGTCTGTATCGTAAGCGGGAGTAACAATGATATTGACAGGATGCCGGAGATCAAAGAACGTTCCCTGCAATACGAAGGACTCAAGCATTATTTTCTGATCCGGTTCGCTCAACGACCCGGCGCTTTAAAAGAGTTCGTAAATAATGTTTTAGGGCCCAACGATGACATAACCCGGTTTGAATACATGCAAAAGACTGATAAGGAATCCGGGCCAGCTGTTGTTGGAATTGAACTGGCCAGCCGTGCCGATTACGAAAAGCTGATGGAGAATATGGGAAAATATCAGATTAACTATACAGAAATAAACAAAAGTGATACGCTTTTCAGTCTGTTGGTGTAGGATTATTTGAGTAAAAAAGAATAGGATTTATCGCCAGAAAGGATTTGAACAAAACAATGAGGCATATGTTTCTAAATGAACAGTTGCCGCGGGGAATTCATGGGATTGGGATGTTTAAATGTTTTAGTTCCGGAGTACCCAGTTTTCTTCTTTTTACTTGATAAAGTCCCGTTTTTTTTAGTATTTTTAAACGAATCGCTGCTTTCCTTAGAAAAAACATCAGAATAACGATTGTTCGTTGATGCCATTCACTGCATAACCGAAATAAATGGAACAAAACCAGGGGTTATATCGCCCTTCTTTTGAGCGGGATTCTTGTGGTATCGGCTTTGTAGCCAATATTAAAGGCAATAAGAGTCATCAGATCATCTCAGATGCCCTCACGATCCTTGAACACATGGAGCACAGGGGTGCCTGTGGTTGTGAAATCAATACCGGCGACGGTGCGGGAATCATGATCCAGACTCCCCATGAATTTTTCTTTGATGAATGCATTCGGCTTGGTTTCCACCTGCCTGCCTATGGTAAATACGGCGTTGGGATGATTTTCTTTCCAAGAGACATTATGCTCAAGGAAGAATGCCGGGATATTTTCAATCGCGCGGCAGAAAAGCTGGGCCTTGAAGTTTTGGGTTACCGAAAAGTTCCGGTAAATCCGGACGGGATTGGACCTACTGCCCTGTCCGTTGAACCGGATATTGAACAGGTATTCATTGCCAGCCCCGACCATTTCAATGACCCGGAAGAATTTGAACGTAAATTATTCATACTGCGGAATTATTCCAGCCATCTCATAGAGAGCTCGGTTAAGAAAGACCCAATCGGATTTTATCTCGCTTCACTCTCATATAAAACGGTCGTCTATAAGGGCCAGCTAACGAGCAAACAGGTGCGACACTATTTCCCGGATCTGACCAATAACCGAATCGTCTCCGCATTCGGGCTCATTCATTCCCGTTTCGCTACAAATACATTTCCCTCATGGAAACTTGCGCAACCTTTCCGTTACATCGCTCACAATGGTGAAATTAATACGGTTCAGGGAAATCTGAACTGGCTGAAGACGAGTGAAAAGGGATTTGAATCTCCATACTTTACGAAGGAAGAAATGGAGATGATGCTTCCGCTGATTACCGAAGGACAATCAGATTCTGCCTGTCTGGACAATATGATAGAGTTGTTATTACTCTGCGGCCGTTCTTTGCCTCAAGTAATGATGATGTTGATCCCGGAAGCCTGGGATGGTAATGAACAGATGGATCCCGTAAAAAAAGCATTTTATGAGTACCATGCATCTTTAATGGAGCCCTGGGATGGCCCTGCCTCCATTTCATTTACAGACGGGAAAATGATCGGTGCTACCCTCGACCGAAACGGATTGCGGCCGTCCCGCTACTGCGTTACCAATGATGACCGGGTAATCATGGCATCTGAAACGGGGGTTCTTCCTGTAGATCAGAAAATCATCCGTGAAAAAGGGCGACTACAGCCAGGAAAAATGTTCGTAGTGGACATGGAACAGGGAAGAATCATCAGTGATGATGAAATCAAAAATAAAATTTGTTCCTCCAGACCATATGCCGAATGGCTGAATAAATATAAGATCAGGCTGGAAGAATTACCGGAACCCCGCGTTACGTTCACCGAATTACAGCATGATCAGATATTTAAATATCAGAAAGCTTTCGGATATACAACCGAAGATGTTGAATCCATCATCATACCGATGGCATTGGATGGCAAGGAACCGATAGGTTCCATGGGCTCTGATATACCTCTTGCCGTACTCAGTGATGAGCCCCAACATTTAAGCAGTTATTTCAAACAATTATTTGCTCAGGTAACCAATCCGCCAATAGACCCGATCCGCGAACGCCTGGTCATGTCGCTCGCCACATTTGCCGGTAATAATGGAAATTTGCTTGTTGAAGATCCTCTGGCTTGTCATTGTGTGGCCTTAAAACATCCGGTACTGACAAATCACGAACTCGAAAAGATCCGAAGTATAGATACAGGAATTTTTCAGGCAAAAACATTACAGCTTTATTTCAGGGCAGATGAGAAACCCGGATCTCTGCAGGCCGGAGTTGAAAGACTATGCCGTTATGCTGTGGATGCTGCGAAAGACGGATTTGAGGTTTTAATATTATCTGACCGTGCGATTGATTCAGACCATGCTCCCATTCCATCCCTCCTTGCTGTTGCCGCTGTGCATCATCACCTGATCAGAAAGGGATTGCGCGGACAGGTAGGTATTATCGTAGAAGCCGGGGATGTTTGGGAAGTACATCATTATGCCTGTCTCATCGGTTTTGGCGCAACCGCCATCAATCCCTATCTGGCGCTCGCTACCATTCACGACGCACAGAAAATGGGCAAATTGCAAACCAGTCTCGAACCCGAATATCTAAGAAAAAATTATGTCAAGGCGGTCAATGAGGGATTACTAAAAGTCTTCTCCAAAATGGGAATTTCTACCCTGCAATCTTACCAGGGTGCACAGATTTTTGAAATTATTGGACTGAACAATTCCGTGGTTGATAAATATTTTACAGGTGCAACTTCCCGCATACAGGGAATGGGACTGGATGAAATCGCCCGTGAAACACTCGCAAAACATTTATTTGCATTTACCCGGAAGGATATCCCCGTGGAACGTTTACCAACCGGTGGCGTATATCAATGGAAACGAAAAGGAGAATTTCACCTTTTCAATCCGAATACCATTCACTATCTGCAATATTCAACTCATATGAACGATTATGGGTCGTTCAAAAAATATTCAAAACTGGTGAATGATCAGATGGAAAAAACCGCAACCATCAGAAGTTTGTTCCAGTTCAAAAGAAATCGCCCGGCGATTTCAATTGAAGAAGTGGAACCGGAAGAAAGCATCATGAGAAGATTTGCAACCGGCGCCATGAGTTTTGGATCTATTTCGCATGAAGCCCATTCCACCCTGGCAATTGCTATGAACCGCATTGGAGGGAAAAGTAATACCGGTGAGGGAGGCGAAGATGAATTTCGTTTTGAACCATTGGCGAATGGCGACTCTATGCGATCAGCCATTAAACAG
>DASSGT010000474.1:0-3505 GCA_035693345.1 Puia sp.
CTATAATCCGCTAACTTATAATGATACATTGAAAGTGCTGAAGGATAACCTGGTTTCTGTTTTCGCGGAAACAGATATTTACCTTACGAATGAATTGGCGGCGAAGCTGGGACTACGCTATGAATATTCATCCTTACTGAAACAATCGGATCTTGCGCCACGTGTGTCTTTGGCTTATAAGACCGGAAAGGATGCACAGATTTCTGCGGCTTATGGGATTTTTTATCAGAAGCCGGATAACCAGCAGTTATTCTACACTTCGGGACTGGGATTTACCCAGGCAACCCACTATATCCTGAATTACCAGAAAATGACAAAGGACAGGGTA
Source organism: Puia sp. (assembly GCA_035693345.1). Classification (GTDB taxonomy): domain Bacteria; phylum Bacteroidota; class Bacteroidia; order Chitinophagales; family Chitinophagaceae; genus Puia. Next base: position 329 of record DASSGT010000474.1, read on the forward strand.
TTCCGGGTAGAAGCCTACTATAAACAATATAAGGACCTGGTGAAAACAGTTCCGCTGAGTTATAACTATTTCGGATATAATAATGGAGGTAGTGGATTTGCGGACGGAATTGATCTGTTCTGGAGAGATAAAAAAACGTTCAAGGATTTTGATTATTGGATCAGTTATTCCTATATCAATACAAAACGGGAATTCATGAATTATCCTGCGAAACTGACGCCTGATTTTGTGGCAACCAACACGGCATCACTCGTTATGAAACGTTTTATTACCAATTGGAAAGCAGGTTTCAATCTGACTTATACTTTTGCCACCGGCAGACCATATTATAATTTCATGGTTAACAATACAGGAAAATATTTTACGGCAGATGAGGGTCGCACCAAAGATTATCAAAACCTGAGTTTCAGCTGTGAATATGTTCCAAGCCTTGGAAAAGTAAATCCGAAAACCTTTATCGTATTATTTGCGAGTATGAGTAATGTGTTGGGATATAATCCCATTTTTGGTTATCATTATTCTTTTGATGGCACGGTTAAGCAACCAATTACACCGCCGGCAAATCGTTTTTACTTTATAGGTTGTTTTTTAAGCTGGGGTGTGGATCGCACACAGGATGCTATTAATAATAATTTATAATTTCTCACATAAATAAACCTTCAATGAAATCCATTCTTTTTTCTCTGATGTTGTTTGGAACGCTGGTTTCTTCTGCTCAAAGTGATAAATATGTGGCCGCGATGGAAAAAACATTTCATTTATTTGATTCCGCTAAAACCTCGGCAGATCTGCTTTCTGTAGCGAACACTTTTGAACGGATCGCTGAGGCCGAAAAAACCCAATGGCTCCCTTATTATTATGCCGGTCTGGCTTTGTCTACCGCCGGCTGGAATGATCCAAAATTGGATAAAGATGCCAATTCAACCCGGATCAATGCCCTCTGTGATAAAGCGGAAGCACTGGACAAGAATTCCGAAATATATGTGCTTAGAAATATGTCGGCTACCCAGCAAATGATGGTGGATCCTAAAACACGGTGGCAGACCTATGGTATGCAGGCGGGTAAGGATTTGGAAATTGCAACACAATTGAATCCTGACAATCCACGTATTTATTTTCTGAAGGGAGAAAGTTTAATAAACACACCGGTTGCTTTTGGGGGTGGTAAGGATAAAGCCAAGCCTATGTTCGAAAAGGCCATTGCATTGTTCAAAACAGATCAGCCAAAACCAATGTGGCCACGTTGGGGACTTGAAAGGTCAGAAGAAGAATTAGCGTAATGTCAATAAATAAATAACATGAATCTTTTCAAGGACCTGGATCCTATGTTGCACTCGCAATTGCGTCTTGCAATTATTTCTTTATTGATGCGCGAAAAGGAAGCCGATTTTTCTGTGTTAAAAGAAAGGACTGAAGCAACGGCCGGTAACCTCAGTGTTCAGATAAATAAATTACGGGAAGCCGGTTATATAGATGTAACTAAGAATTTTAAGGACAATTACCCACATACGATTTGTAAAATCACTGATGCTGGTTCGAAGGCGTTTGAACTATATGTCAAAAGTTTGCAGTCGTATCTGACAGTTAAAAAGATTTAAAAAAAGCAAATGAACCGCATAATTTGAATTGGAAGTTTACAAGGAATCGTTTCCATATTCCATTTACACCTGCCCACATTACCACAATTACTCATTATCACAATTTGAAAGCCCTCCACGTTGTTTAACGGGAGGGCTTTACATTTCCGGCAATTCGGCTACCGGATACGTTCTTGAAAAACTATCCTTTGGAAAGTTTCATAATCATCCTTTCTTTACTGTTAATGGTAACTTCCAGGGTATAAAGTCCGGGATGCAGATTATGTGTGCCTTCCAGTGTATAAGTATTTGCACCAAATTCGGCTTTTTGTCCTTCTTTCAAAAGCAGATTACCTTTTTCGTCCTTCACTTTCATCATCACATATGAATCCTCATTGAGCTGAACATTCACAAGAATATCATTAGCCAGCGGATCAGGTGTTACACTGAGAGACGCCAGACTTTTGGTATTAAACATTCTTGCGATCAGCACTTTGGAGTAGACAATACTTCCATCTGTCTCTACTTGTTTCAGACGGTAATAAAAATCATTGTTTAAAGCAATAGCTGTACGGAAATGGTCACGGAAATTAAACCGTCCTTCATTAACAGCCGCCTTATTCTCGACGGTTCCGATGCTTTCGAATTTCACCCCGTCCAGGCTCCGTTCTATAATATAATGATCAAAATCTCCCGCAACAGTGCTCCAGTTCAGCTCAAAATAATTTCTGCCATACGATGCATTAAAAGCTGAAAGGCTGCCGTGCAGTGTGAGACTTTTTGAATTACTTATAGTATTGGAACTGGTGTCAGGAATTTCTTTGAGGGATAAAGGGTAAGTGTTTGCTAATAAGCCTGCGGGTAATACCAACAACAGGTAAAGGCTGAATTGAATGATCCTTTTCATTTTGAAAATTTCAGAAAGTGAACAATTTGATGATGCTCAGCTTAAAGGGAAAACAGCAGGTCATTCAAAAGAAGAGGGATCGGATATAACAAAAGATGTACAGGTACAATTTGGAAAGGATTCTCAGATAGTTTTCACGGGTAACGATCAGATGGACTAAGATCCACAGTAGATTTCAAAGATAGATTTTGGAATTGGTAAATGCAATAGCAGGCTGAAAAAAGTGTGGAAGACTGGAAGACTGGAAGTTTGGAAGTATTGTATATCAGTGAGTTTTGATTCATTACCTTCAGACTTCCAGTCTTCCAGTCTTCCACACTGTAGTCCTAGCTTTCTTCAATCTTTTCGTCTTCGGCACCCGCCAGTACAACCGATCCCATTTTCTTTAGTGGATTCTTGTGATTTTCACTGAATTCCTTCCGTTTCTGGTAAATATCGAGGCATCCGTAAACAGCAGCCAGGAAGGAACCAATATCAGCTTTATTTTTACCCGCAATGTCGAAGGCTGTTCCATGGTCAGGAGAGGTCCGGATGACTGGTAATCCAGCGGTGTAATTGATTCCTTCCCCCAAAGCCAGTGATTTAAAAGGGATCAAACCCTGGTCATGATACATGGCCAAAACACCGTCAAATTTTTGTTGCTGATTTCGGGCAAAAAAGGCATCGGCACTATACGGACCATATACCAGCATA
>DASSGT010000475.1:0-9427 GCA_035693345.1 Puia sp.
TGCATTTCCGATTTCCGGAGCAACGGCATCACCAGCCTGAACCTTTCCACCAACCTGTAGCCCCTGCGGCGCCAGGATATATCTTTTTTCTCCATCACCGTACTGAATCAGTGCGATAAAAGATGTTCTGTTCGGATCATATTCAATGGAAACAACGGTTCCCACCACTTCCTTCTTATCTCTTTTGAAATCGATGATACGGTACATTTTTTTATGACCGCCACCGATATATCGCATAGCCCTTCTCCCCTGCGAATTACGACCTCCCGTACGGGTGATTTTTTCCAGCAGTGACTTTTCCGGCGTATCCGAAGTAATTTCTGCGTATGCATTACCAATCCTCCAACGGGTTCCTGCTGTGACTGGTTTAAATTTTCTTAGTGCCATATTTAATAAGCTTTAGCGGCAGCTTCGCCATTCTTTTTATTTCCTAAATATTTGAATACAGGTCAATTGATTCTCCTTCCGCAATGGTGATCAGCGCTTTTTTGTATCCCGGCTTGCGGCCAACAATCAGACCGGCCTTTGTAGATCTGGATCTTGCCTTGCTCGGAACAATCACCGTATTCACATCCACAACCGTAATTCCATAAAAATCCTGGATTGCCTTTTTGATCTCCAGTTTATTTGCCCGTGTATCCACTTTAAAAGCATAGCGACGCAGTTTTTCCTGTTGCGCATTTGCCTTCTCTGTAAGTATCGGACGGATCAGTACACCAGTTGATTTCATAAACTAATTTGAAAATATTTTAATACTATGCGACTGCTTCTTCTTCTTTGAACATTTTGGCTGCTGATTCAGTCAGAACCAGATATTCTGCATTCACTAAATCATATGTATTTACATCGGCCAGCAGGCTTCCTTTTAAATTCGGAATATTCCGCAGACTGAGATAAAGATTATCATTGTATTCAGGGATAACAAAAATGGCTTTCTTCCCTTCGATTTTTAAACCACCCAGGATTTCCACCATTTCGCTCGTCTTAGGGGCCTTCAGCTGAATGTCCTCCACCACTAAAATTGAATTTGCTTTCGCCTTATAGGAAAGAGCTGAAATTTTAGCCAGGTCTTTTACTTTACGATTCAGTTTGAAATCCCAGCTGTGGGGCTTAGGTCCGAAAATAGTTCCACCACCTTTATACAATGGATTCCGGATATTACCTTTACGTGATCCGCCGGTTCCTTTTTGTTTATGTAATTTTTTGGAAGATCCCTTCACTTCCATACGCGTTTTCACCTTATGCGTACCCTGCCGCTGTGCAGCCAGATATTGCTTTACTGCCAGATATATAACATGATCATTTGGCTCTGCTTCAAAAATATCTGCAGGCAGTTCCAGCGTACGACCCGTTTTAGCACCCTTTATATTTAAAACATCAACTTGCATGTGAATCTCTTTAATTGGTTATTACTTCTGAACGTATACAATGGAACCATTGTGACCCGGAACAGATCCGGCAATCAGCAGGTAATTTTTTTCAGTAAATATTTTAACCACTTTCAAACCTTTCAGCTTTACGCGGTCGCCACCCATTCGGCCGGCCATCTTCATCCCTTTCATTACACGGGCCGCATCAGAGGAGTTACCCAGGGATCCGGGAGCACGGCTACGATCATGCTGACCATGACTCTGTCCGCCGACACCATGAAAATTGTGACGTTTCACAACTCCCTGGAAGCCTTTTCCCTTGGACGTTCCAACTACATCCACGATTTCGCCTTCAGCGAATATGTCAACTGTAAAAGAGTCCCCCAGATTTTTCTCTAAAGAAAAATTGCGGAATTCCCGAACAAATTGTTTTGCGGTAGTATTTGATTTAGCGAAGTGATTCTTTTCAGAAGCGAGGACTTTTCTTTCTTTCTTTTCTCCGAAGGAGATCTGGTGAGCATTATAACCGTCGGTTTCGGTTGTTTTCACCTGTGTCACAACACAGGGGCCCGCTTCAATAATGGTGCAGGCGACCTGCTTTCCATCCGGGGTAAAGACAGAGGTCATTCCAATTTTCTTTCCAATTAAACCTTTCATTTTTTATTGGTTTGTGCCTGGAGTCTAAGGACAATCAGCAGAAGCCTTTTTGGAAAAGCTGATACTGACTTCAATCCCCCGTTTGCAACCGACCTTTTCCGTTGCCCTCCGAAGCTTTAGCGAAGGAGGGTTGCCCTGCTTTGCTGCTTTGGAATCGCATCCCGCAGGTGCGGGACGATGGAAGTACCGGTTGTAAACAAACCCCGAACGGCTTGTTCATATTTCTTTTCAAATCCTCCAGCGCTGCTTTGGCCTCATCTTTACGACTGTGGTTTGGCAGATGGAATTTTTACTCAGGCTTTTATTTCAACATCAACACCCGATGGCAGATCCAGCTTGGATAATGCATCTACAGTTCTTGAAGTGGAAGTATAAATATCCAACAGTCTCTTATGCGTATGCAACTGAAACTGTTCACGTGCTTTTTTGTTGACATGCGGCGAACGCAAAACGGTAAATACCTTTTTCCTGGTCGGTAAAGGAATCGGACCCGTCACCACGGCACCTGTACTACGAACTGTCTTTACAATTTTCTCAGCGGACTTGTCCACGAGATTATGATCGTACGATTGTAATTTGATTCTGATTCGTTGAGACATATGTCAATGCCCGTTTTTTGAACGGGATGCAAAGGTATGGGTTAAAGGATAAACTGTCAAAGAATCGGGTGTGTTTTTTAGAGATTATTTACCCCCGCCCGGACAATGCGTATTCAGGAAGTTTTTAAATAAATTATTCAGGTGCTCGGTCGTGCCCGGACCTTCATTTATAGCATGGGTCCGGTTCGGATATTCCATAAACTGAAAGGTTTTATTATATTTCACCAGCTCATTGATCAGCATCTCGGCATTATCATAATGCACATTATCATCTCCCCCTCCATGCACATATAACAAGTTTCCCCGCAGCTGCGAAGCATGGGTAATAGGCGAGCCTTTTATATAATCTTCCTTGGTTTCCAATGGATTACCCATATATCTTTCTTCATAGATATTATCATAGGTCTGCAGATTATTCAATCCGGCTATAGCAAGACCCGTCTTGTATATTTCAGGATGCTGAAACATCAGATTCAGGGTGGCTGACCCGCCTCCACTCCATCCCCAGACTGCTATACGCGAAGTATCTACAAAAGGCCAGCGGCATACTTCAACAGCAGCCTGTGCCTGATCCTGAATATTAATCTGTCCCACTTTCCGATAAATTGATTTGCGCCAGACGGCACCTTTGGGTGCCGGCGTGCCACGATTGTCGAGAGAGATATATAGATACCCATCATTTGCCAGACTACCGGGATAAACATGGCAGTTTGTTACGCCGAAATGATCTTTTACAGTTTGCCCGCCTGGTTCCGTATAAACAAAGAATAAAACCGGGTATTTTTTTGTCGAATCAAACGGGATGGGTTTCTGCATCCATCCGTCCATGCTCACGCCGTTTGCCGTTTCAACTTTAAAGAATGAAATATTTGAGGCAGCGCTGTCAGAAGCTTTGGCAGGATTTGCCGGCCGCGAACCACTCAGTGGCTGATGGTCGGGTAATGTAATCCATTCCTCCTGCGGAGCCGTATAGTAATTGGAATACATATTACTCGCGAATTTCCCATTGGGCGATAATTCATATTCATGAGTTCCTGGCTGACCCGCCGGCGTTAAACGTTCCGCAATGCCATTGCCATCCAGAGAGCATCGGTACAGATAGGACTGCGTGGCATTCTCCGGCGAAGCCATAAAGTATAAGAGGTTGTTTTTTTCATCAACCAATGAAATCTGGATTACATCATATGCGCCTTTCGTCACCAAAACCTCTTTTTTCCCGTCCCGGCTGATCCGGTACAAATGTCTCCATCCATCCTTATCACTGCCCCACAGGAATTCAGATCCGTTTTTTAACCAGTCCCAGCCTCCCATTTTATAACTATCGTCCCATTCAGAAATGACATCAATCCAGGCATTATCTTTTTCACTGTAAATGGATTTGACTTCACCGCTCTTCGCATTACATATTATGATATCGGAAACATTCTGACTTCTGTTTAACCGCTGAACGATCAACTCAGTACTGTTGGCTGCCCATTCCATCCGGGGTAAATAGCTTCCGTTCTTATCTTCTGCGGGAATCCGCATCCATTGGGTTTTTGCATTGGCAATCTGTACGACGCCAATTTTGAACGGAGAGGGCATCTGACCGGCCACCGGGTACTCGACCGGGATCACACGTGAATAAACCGAATCAGTTGTATTCAGCATATAGTAATCGCGGGTACTGCTATCGTTGATCTGCCAATAAGCAATGGCACGACTGTCCGGACTCCATCGGAAACCATCCCTGCAGTTGAGTTCTTCTTCATAAACCCAATCGAATGTACCATTGATCATTTTTCGTGAACCGTTTGTCGTAAGTGCTTTGACGGTATGAGAGGAAAGATCTTCCACATAAATATTATGTCCGCTAACGTAGGCAGCTCTGGAACCATCAGGAGAAAACTTTGCAAACATAAGTGAGGAAGCAGGCAGCGATTTTCCCAGCTGCTTTAATGAGGAATCAGACAAATCAAATACCCAGTAATCTCCACGGGTTTCATAACGCCATACTTTTTTGGAATTCGTATAAATCAGTATTTTCTTAAAATCGCCGGAAAAGGCAAAACTCTTTATCTCCAGCGCCTGCTGCTTTCCTCCCGGAATAAGACGCTGCGGAGAAACAAGGATTTGCTGTTTACGATCCGTCAGACTGAAAACGCTTATGGTACCATCATCACTAGAATAAAAACTATTTCCGTCAGCACTCCAGATCATCCGGTCATCCAATTGAGCGGCAGCCGAAAAACCAATGGACGTAAAAATCAGCAGGAAGAGAATTCTGAAGTGTAACGGACGTTTCATTGTATAAATAATTTATCCGGAAAAATAATCAATTGATTGTTGGCGCTGTTGCCGTTCAAAAAAAAATCCCGCCAGAGCGGGATTTTGATTTCAATTATATAAAGATCAGGCAGTCACTTTACTCTTGCCCTTTACTTTTGCGATCACTTCTTCTGCGATATTATTAGGTGCAGGTGCGTAATGAGAGAATTCCATTGTCGATGTTGCACGACCTGAACTCAGTGAACGCAACTGGGTCACATAACCAAACATTTCGCTCAGTGGAACTTTGGCTTTGATCACCTGCAAATTTGCCCTGCTGTCCATTCCTTCCAGGATTCCACGGCGACGATTGAGATCACCTGTAACATCTCCCATGTATTGATCCGGCGTAAGTACCTCAACTCTCATGATCGGTTCCAGCAGAATGGGTTTCGCTTTGCGGCCGGCTTCGCGGAATGCGGACCTTGCACAAATTTCAAAACTCATCGCATCAGAATCCACATCATGGTAACTTCCGTCAAATACACGCACTTTCATATTTGTCATCGGATAGCCTGCTAACACACCGGTTACCATAGACACTTCAAAACCTTTTGAAATCGCAGGAATAAATTCCTTTGGAATCGATCCACCGAAGATGTCATTCACAAACTGGAAATGTTTTCCTTCGTTTTCTTTTATCCATTCTTCATCGGCAGGTCCGATCTCAAACTGGATATCGGCGAATTTACCGCGTCCACCTGTTTGCTTCTTCAGCACTTCGCGGTGTTCAATGGTCGTGTTGAAAGCCTCTTTATAAGCAACCTGGGGAGCACCCTGGTTTACATCCACTTTAAATTCGCGACGCATACGTTCGATGATGATTTCCAGATGGAGCTCACCCATACCGCGCAAAATGGTCTGTCCTGTTTCTTCATCTGTATTCACACGAAGAGTAGGATCTTCTTCTACGAGCTTGGAAATCGCCAGACCCATTTTATCTACGTCAGCCTGTGTTTTCGGTTCAACAGCAACAGCGATAACCGGTTCAGGGATAAACATATTTTCCAGTGTGATTGGAAAATCTTCATCACATAGTGTATCTCCAGTTTTGATTTCTTTAAATCCTACCGCAGCACCGATATCACCCGCTTCAATAAAATCAATTGGATTTTGTTTGTTGGCAAACATTTTCATGATACGGCTGATGCGTTCTTTCTTACCACTGCGCACATTCAAAACGTAAGATCCCGATTCGAGGCGCCCGCTATAACACCGGAAGAACGCAAGCCTTCCGACAAACGGATCTGTCATGATTTTAAATGCCAGGGCCGCAAATGGCGCTTTCGGATCTGGTTTACGGGTAACAATTTCACCTGTATTCGGATCAGTACCCTGTGTATCTTCCAGGTCAATGGGAGAAGGCAGGTACCGGCAAACTGCATCGAGTGCCGTCTGAACGCCTTTATTTTTGAATGAAGATCCGCACATCATCGGAACGATACTCAGATCGATGGTTGCTTTACGGATGGCTTCATGCATCTCATCTTCAGAAATACTATTGGGATCTTCGAAGAATTTCTCGAGTAATTTGTCATCATATTCAGCAACGGCTTCAACCAGTTTCGCTCTCCATTCCTGTGCTTCTTCCACCAGTTCTGCAGGGATCGGAATTTCATCGAAAGTCATGCCTTCTGTTTCCATATGCCATACGATACCCTTCATTCTGATCAGATCTACCACTCCTTTAAAATCATCCTCTGCTCCAATCGGTAACTGCAGGGGAACGGCATTGGCACCCAGCATTTCCTTCACCTGGCTGACTACCATAAGAAAGTCTGCTCCGGAACGGTCCATTTTATTTACAAACCCGATTCTCGGAACTTTATAACGGTTTGCCTGACGCCAAACGGTTTCAGATTGTGGTTCTACTCCGTCTACTGCGGAAAAAAGGGCGATCAGTCCGTCCAATACGCGCATAGATCTTTCTACCTCCACGGTAAAATCCACGTGGCCCGGAGTATCGATGATATTAAAATTGTATTTTTTGGTATTGGCATCCACTTTCCCCTTATCTGTCGGAAAATTCCACTGGCAACTCACCGCAGCCGATGTAATGGTAATGCCTCTTTCTTTTTCCTGGTCCATCCAGTCGGTTGTGGCCGCACCGTCATGCACTTCACCGATCTTGTGAATCATACCGGTGTAACGCAGAATACGCTCGGTGGTAGTTGTTTTTCCGGCATCGATATGAGCCGCAATACCGAAATTTCTCTGGAATTTTAAGTCTGCCATTTTTGTTAATTAAAAGTATTTTTCTTTAGGTGCGCAAAGGTACCAATTTTTCCTCAATAATCTGCAAATGTGGAGATGTGGTTCGTTAAAAATGAATGAAATGAACAGGCCTGAAAAGAATCATTTTTGAGCACATTCCAGCTCATTAAACGCAACTCAAATAAACCTTATTATAGGCCTTCTTTTTCCGTCAGTTACCCCCAAAAAAAATCTCCCCCGGCCAGGCCAGGGGAGAAACTCTGATAAGCAACCAATATCGTTATATCCTGAAATGGGCGAATGCCTTGTTGGCTTCGGCCATTCTATGTGTATCTTCTTTCTTCTTAAATGCGCCACCCTCTCCCTTACTTGCAGCCAGTATTTCACCAGCCAGTTTATCCGCCATACTCTTACCGTTTCTTTCGCGGCTAAAACGAATTAACCATTTGATACTCAGCGAGATCTTGCGATCGGCACGAACTTCCGCAGGAATCTGGAAAGTTGCACCCCCGATTCGGCGGCTTCTGACTTCAACGGCTGGTGTCACATTGTTCAATGCCCTTCTCCAGATTTCGTATCCGTTGTCGTTGCTTTGCTTTGAAACGCGGTCGATGGCATCATAAAACAGACCGAAAGCCGTATTCTTTTTGCCCTGCCACATCAGGTTATTTACAAAACGCGTAACCAGGATGTCGTTATATTTTGCATCCGGAGCGAGTGGTAATTTTTTGGCCTGTGACTTCCTCATGAGTTATTTGAAATTAAAATTTTATTATTTCTTAGCGGCTGGTTTTGCACCTGCTTTTTCTTTCTTGGTTCCGTATTTTGACCGGCTCTTCTTGCGGTCTTTCACACCGGCTGTATCCAGTGATCCACGAACTATATGATAACGAACGCCCGGAAGGTCTTTTACACGGCCTCCGCGGATCAGTACGATACTGTGTTCCTGCAGATTATGCCCTTCACCGGGAATATAGGCGATCACCTCGATCTTATTGGTCAACCGCACTTTAGCCACCTTGCGGAGAGCCGAGTTCGGTTTTTTAGGTGTTGTTGTATACACGCGGGTACACACACCACGTCTCTGCGGACAGCTATCCAGTGCTCTGGACTTGCTTTTGGCGCGGATGATCTCCCTTCCTTTTCTAACTAATTGTTGTATAGTAGGCATTCGGAACCTGTTTGAATTTTGGGACGGCAAAGGTAACGGCCGGGCCGGGATTCTCCAAATTAATGTTGTGCCTAAACTTTTACCAGCCAGCCGTGAATATCCGGCCTTTTCCCCTCCCTGATCTCGGTAAGGATCTTTTTAGCCATTGGGGCGGTTTGATAGGAGGCAACATCCAGGTGCATGCTGTAATCCTTATAACGAAGCTCTTTGAGAGGTGAAATGGTGGCTGCCGTTCCGGAACCAAATATTTCGGTAAGCTTGCCGCTCTTATATCCTTCCACAACCTCCTCTATATTGATTTTTCTTTCTTCAACATGTAATCCCTGTTCCCTGAGCACCGCTATAACGCTGTCCCTGGTAACACCCTCCAGAATGGTTCCTTCCTCAAGGGAAGGCGTAACTGCCGTGTTTCCGAAGATAAAAAACACATTCATCGTACCTACCTCCTGTAGCCATTTATGTTCGAACGCATCCGTCCATAAAACCTGATCAAAGCCCTTGGCCCTTGCTTCAGAAGTCGCCTTGAGAGCACCTCCATAGTTTCCTGCATTTTTGGCGAAACCCACACCACCCGGTGCGGCACGCGTATATTTTTCTTCTACATAAATCTTCATCGGTGAAGAATAGTATGGACCCGTTGGGCTGAGCAGGATCATGAATTTATAGGTATCGGAAGGCCTGACCCCAAGTGTCGCATCTGTAGCAAACATAAAAGGACGGATATACAAAGAATAATCCTCCTTCGCGGGTATCCACTCCCTGTCGATCGCAACGAGCTGGCGCATGCCTTCAATAAATATATCTTCCGGCACTGCAGGCATATTCATCCTGTCTGCAGAAATATTGAACCGTCTCATGTTGTCATACGGGCGAAATATAAAAGCATCCCCATTCTCCTTGCGATATGCTTTGATTCCTTCAAAAATAGCCTGGCCATAATGAAGAGCCATCGTGGATGGTTCAAAAGAAATTGGTTGGTAAGGTTTGATTGAAACCAGTTTCCATTCGCCGTCTGCATAGTCTGCTTCCAGCATATGGTCACTGAAATATTTGCCAAATGCTAGGTCATCGAAATCCATTTCAGCGAGTCTGCTTCTCTTTACCTTTAT
>DASSGT010000476.1:0-2289 GCA_035693345.1 Puia sp.
AGTGACGCAGGTTGGGGCAAGTGCTGTTCCTGAAAACCAAGTTCTCAGCCAACCTTACGGAAACAAATGGATGACTATTCAATTACTTGGCGAAGGACAAAGAAATGGATCATTTCAGAGGGGAATTTCTCAATATCCAACAATTAATGATGAAGTTCATTTAGTTTCTGAAGCAGATTTAAAAAGAATATACGGTCAGCCAGACAAACCTTACTTTGTTAAGGTCGGGCATATATCAGGAGCGGAATCTATTCCGGCTTTAGTTGATGTAAACAAATTAATAACACGTCATTCTGCAATTGTTGGAACTACGGGATCTGGGAAATCCACAACTGTGGCAAGCTTATTAAATGCTTTGTCTGATCCAGCCCGCTATCCGTCCTCCAGAATTTTGGTCTTCGACATTCATGGAGAATATGGACAAGCTTTAAAAGACAGAGCTAACATTTTCAAAGTAAATGTTGACAAAACGGAAGGGAGCATTGAAAAAGAGTTGCTCATTCCATTTTGGGCATTAAATTTTGAAGAATTATGTGATATAAGTTTTGGGTCATTTAGTAATGAAAAAGATCAAAATATAGTTTTGGAGCGCATTTTATTGGAAAAATTGGAAAGTATTACTAAATATCCTAAAAGTGGAATTAATCCCGATAGCCTGAATATAGATTCCCCCATAGCATTTAGTCTGGCTCAGTTATGGTATAATTTATATATTGAATGTTTCGGCACTTATTATTCCAAAAATGAAGGACTTCCGATTGATAATTTGGCTTATGAAAAGGATGCTAAGGGAAAAGAATTAAAAGGAGATGCTGAAAATGCCATTCCTCCAATTTTCCGAAAACCAAAAAATGATAAAGATGATCCCGAGAAAATAAATTATCTACCAGGGTCTTTAAATGTAGGTCAGCAACTTCTTTCGTTAGGCGCTAAGCTTAGAATTCCAAGATTTGATTTTCTATTTAAACCTGGAGAATGGACACCTTCCAGAGATGGCGCAACAACAAAAGATCTAGATGTTTTAATAAAGGAATGGATAGGTAGTGATAAACCCATTACTATTTTAGATTTGTCAGGGATACCAATTACTATTTTAAATACAATTATCGGAGTTCTACTACGAATAATTTATGAAGGCCTATTTTGGGCAAGAAATCTTTCCCAAGGGGGCAAACATAGACCTTTATTATTATTAATGGAAGAAGCGCATAATTATCTAAATTCAGAAGGGAGTGCACTAACAATAGTGCAAAAGATTGTCAAAGAAGGGCGAAAATATGGAATAGGGGCTATGATTGTCAGTCAAAGACCGTCGGAAGTTAATTCAACCATTCTTTCTCAATGTGGAACTTTCTTCGCGTTGCGTCTTGCAAATGCTGCCGATCGAGGCCATATTACCAGTGCGGTTACCGATAACCTTGATGGTCTCACTAGCATGTTACCTATTTTAAAAACAGGTGAAGCTATTATATTAGGAGAGGCTGTAAAATTACCAATGCGTACTTTAATTGATGCCCCATCAAAAGATAAACGACCTGATAGTCAGGATCCGATTATTTATGATGAAACAGAATCGGGTGATTCAATGCTTCCGGGTGGTTGGGGAATACCAATGGAAATAAATCCGAATTATCAAGAATTTATAGAAGCCTGGAGAGCTCAACATCCTACAATTAAAAGAGTATTCAAAGATAAACCAAAAGGAAAATGAAAAGAGACTCAGTACAATCATCAAACATAGCTTCAATCGGCTACGATGAAAAATCCGAAACTTTAGAAATAGAGTTTTTAAATGGAGGAGTATATCAGTATTTTGACGTACCCCAAACTATTTATGCTGGAATAATGAGCGCAGATTCACACGGTCAATATCTTGCACAAAATATAAAAGGTCGATTCAGATTTTCTAAAGTTTAAAGAAAGTGGGCTAAATGAATATTATATTTATTGACGCAAATATCTACTTGCGATTTTACGATAGTAACAAAGTATACTTTAAGGAGTTATTGGATAAACTTCTTGAAATCAAAGATTCTATATTTTTGACCCGTCAAATTGCAAACGAGGTTGAACGAAATAAGCTAAATGTTTTTAGCAACTCAATTTCAAACTACAAGAAAAATCTGGAGCTTAAAAATGTTGCATTACCTCAGCATTTTACTGATGAATCAAATAAGTTTGATATTGTTAAGTGGAACAATGCTAGAAAAGAGATTGAAGAAAAGAATGTAGGTTTGACAAAAGAAATTGAGGAATTTTTTATTGAAAATAATAAGAAAATAAGTTTCT
>DASSGT010000477.1:0-3457 GCA_035693345.1 Puia sp.
TATATCCGGACATTACAGAAAAAATTATTGACATGGTGATTCGCGAAAATATAAAACCCGGCATCAGGCCTGGTTCGCAGGAAAGCGATATTCATTCTGTGAAAGAATTAAAAGCAAAAAGCCTTGAACGCATCCTAAAACAATCGGCAGAATAAAATGCAATTGAACAGGGAATCGTTCGGTGAAGATTTTTATTGGGGAGTATCAACGGCTGCCTATCAGATTGAAGGCGGGCACGATGCAGATGGAAAAGGTCCTTCCATCTGGGATCATTTTACCCGGCGCAGGAACAAGATTTATAGTAGCCATCATGGCAACGATGCCTGTGATTTTTACAATCTCTATCAGGAAGACATACTCCTGATGAGCCGTATGCATATTCCCAATTACAGGTTTTCCATTTCATGGAGCCGCATTTTTCCGGAGGGTATCGGAAGAGTCAATCAGGCAGGCGTTGATTACTATAATAAGCTGATTAACGAATGTCTGCTGAAAGGGATTCAGCCCTGGGTGACATTATATCATTGGGATCTTCCTCTGGCGCTGGAATTGAAAGGGGGATGGACGAACCGGGAAATATTGAATTGGTTTGAAAGTTATGTTGCGTTTTGTGTGCAACAATTTGGTGACCGGGTGAACCGGTGGATGATATTGAATGAACCGATGGTATTTACCGGAGCCGGATATTTTCTGGGTGTACATGCTCCCGGCAAAAAAGGTCTCAGCTATTTTCTCTCCGCTGTGCATCACGCGGCTCTATGCCAAGCTGCCGGTGGAAGAATCGTAAAAAGTCTGCAAAAGGACGCACTGGTTGGAACCACGTTTTCATACTCACATATTGAACCCTGGCGAAACAACGAAAAAGATCAGGCGGCGGCAAAAAAAACAGACACGCTGCTCAATCGTTTGTTTGTTGAACCACTATTGGGAATGGGTTATCCTTTCAGGGACCTGAAAATTTTAAGCCGTCTGGAAAAATTTCACAAGGACGGCGATGATACGAAACTGGCATTCAATATGGACTTCATCGGTCTTCAGAATTACACCAGGGAAATCGTGCGCCATTCTCCGTTCATGCCATTTATAAAGGTCCGGATTGTTAAGGCACGTAAACGAAACGTACACTGTACACAGATGGATTGGGAGGTTCACCCCCCTGCTATTTATCATGCACTCATGCGATGGAAACAGTATAAAAACCTGAAGGAAATCATTGTGACTGAAAATGGAGCTGCATTTGAGGATTTCTGTATAGACGGAGAAATAAAAGATGTGAAAAGGATAAATTATTTAAAGGATCATATTTCCCAGGTTTTGTCAGCAAAACAATCGGGCTGCCCGGTGAAGGGGTATTTTGTCTGGACATTCCTGGATAATTTTGAATGGGCCGAGGGCTACTATCCAAAATTCGGACTGGTGCATGTTAATTTCGAGACCCAGCAAAGAACAGTAAAAAACTCCGGAAAATGGTACACCTCTTTTCTGAAGGGGAATTCATTAACGGATATCCCTTAATCCGATCATTTTGTTTTTATCCTGATCCCAGATTTTCAGTCGCAGACAGGCAATCACCTCTTTTATATTCAGCGAAGTACGTTTACAGGATTGAAGTTCTTTAATATGCGCCATGACTTCAGGCAGGCGATAAAAAGGAATCTTGGAATTCAAATGATGAATATGATGATACCCGATATTTCCTGTTAACCAGGCCATGACCGGACTCATCACCATATAGCTGGAAGACTCCATGGCAGCTTTTTCATAGGCCCATTCCTTATTATCAGAAAATGTAACGCCCGGGAAATTATGTTGGGCATAAAAAAGATAAGCTCCCATAGCAAATGCAATAACGAATGGAAGAAAGAACAAACAGAACCAGATCTGCCATCCTACAAAAATAAATAGCAAAACAGAAATGGTGATGTGAATTATCAGTGCAATCAGGGAGTCATAATGTTTTCGCGGATTACTGATGAAGGAAGCAATGCACATCCCGAATATGAACATGGAAAAATATCCAAGCGCGATCGTGAGCGGATGTCTGATCGCCAGGTATTCAAATTTCTGACGCCCGTTCATCTCTTCATACTTTCTTTTTGTGGCAATCGGATACGATCCGATACTGGCACTGAATAATTTGGAATTATTATTATGGTGGTGGTCGTGTGATCTTTTCCAGATACTGGTCGGAGAAAGAATATAAAAACCGAAAACGGTCATTATGAAATTCGCCGTTTTGGAATGTGTCAGAATGGAATGGTGCTGATGGTCATGATAAATGATAAACATTCTTACCATCAGAAGTCCGGCAATCAAACTAAAAATTATTTTTACCGAAAAAATGGGAATGAATATGGTGGCAGTCAGTGCCAGGCCGATAAAAAAAATAGTGGAGAGTGCGTATAACCAGCTTTTACTTCTGATTTCTTTGGCGAATGGCTTGGTAGCTAATATGAGCTCTTTACCGGATAACATGGTTGTAATTTAAATTTGACTTCTAACGTGTTTCCATCGCCGATGTGTCCACAACCAATTTTCGGGTTGACTCCGGATATCAGCTTCCAGCTTTCTGGTATGAATCTCGGTAATCGTCCCGGTTTCCAGACCTGCCGAAGGTAGTTCAATTCTTTCAGCATACACCTTATAATAGCCCCTTTTAACTCTTCTTATTGTTATATATACAATGGGATAACGAATCTTTAACGCAATTTTTTCTATCCCGAGAAATACGGGCGTATCCTGATTCATAAAAGACATCCAATAGGCCCGGTCCGGCAGTGGTGACTGGTCCGCAATAAAGGCTGTTGCAGTCAGTTCACTCCTGTTCTTCAACATATCCCGCAAAGTATCTTTCATGGGAATTAAACGGGTCCCGAAGCGTGTGCGCATACGATAGACTAATCCATTGAAATATTTGTTGGATAATGGATGATATATAACATACAACTGATGTTTGCAACAAATGCTGAATGTATTGCCACCCCATTCCCAGTTTCCAAAATGACCCATCACAACCATGAAACTCTGATTTTCATCAGCCAGTTTATTAAAAATGCTCAGCGTTTCGGGAACAAATTCGCAATGCTTCACCATTTTCTCTTTCGAAATAGTAAGCGTCTTAAAGGTTTCCAGGAACAGATCGCAGAAATAACGATAAAACTTTTTTTCTATTTGCCGAATCTCTTTTTCCTTTTTTTCCGGAAAGGATTTCATCAGATTCTCTCTGACTACTTTGCGACGATAGCCTAATAAACGGTAGAGTAAAAGATAAACGCAGTATGAGAATAAGTATAATAAAGGAAAGGGCAGAATGGCAAGCAGGTAAATAAACGGGAGACAGAGATAATAAAAAAGGGCTGGTAATAAATTTTTCAAATGGGGGAAAATCCAAAGTTAAAACAATGGGTTAGAATATAAGAATCCGTTCCGGTTCAACCGGACAGTATGAGGTCAGATT
>DASSGT010000478.1:0-7512 GCA_035693345.1 Puia sp.
TTCCCTGACCCCATCCATCATTTTTGAAAAATAATTACCTTTTACACAGGTTCGCCATTTGAAAAACTGTAAATCTTAATAAATGAAAGTCTGCCTGATGTTTGTCATTAGTATGATCATGATCTCAACTCTGGGAAATGCAATGGGGGATACCCGCAAAAATTTCCCGTTCAACAGCGAACATCCCACATTGCCGATCGGGTCGCCGGCACCCCCTTTTTCATTACCGGGAACAGATGGAAAAACATATAGCCTATCGTCATTCAGCAAGGCTGATGTGTTGGTAATTGTTTTCACCTGTAATCACTGCCCTACAGCACAGGCCTATGAAGACCGGATCATGCAGATTACAAAAGATTATTCAGCAAAAAATGTGGCGGTGGTTGCGATTATGCCCAATGATCCGACTTCCATCAATCTCGATGAGCTGGGCTATACAGATATGGGTGATTCCTTCGAAGAAATGAAAATACGCGCGAAAGAAAAAAACTTTAATTTCCCTTATTTATTCGATGGCGAAACCGAAAAAGTAGCACTCGCCTACGGGCCCATCGCAACTCCTCATGTATTTATTTTTGATAAGAACAGGATTCTGCGCTATAGCGGCCGGATCGATGATACTGAAAAACCAACCAAAACCCCGACTGTCAGGGATGCCCGTCTGGCCATTGATGAGTTGCTGGCGGGAAAACCTGTTTCCGTGCCGACTACAAAAGTATTTGGGTGCAGTATAAAATGGGCAGAAAAAAGCAACTGGGTTGACAAAGCAAAGGAAACCTGGGCCAAAGAACCCGTAACGATTGATTCAATCAATGAGCAGGGAATCAAGGACCTGGTTCAAAATCAGTCAGACAAGCTCCGGTTGATCAATGTCTGGGCCACCTGGTGCGGCCCCTGTGTAACGGAATTCCCCGAATTTATTACCATGAACCGTATGTACCGCAAAAGAGATTTTGAATTCATCAGCATCAGCGCGGATGAAATGGCCAAGGAAAATAAAGCGCTTCAATTTCTGCAAAAGCAACAGGCCTCCGGTAAAAATTATATTTTTTCGGGCGATAGTAAATACAAACTCATTGAAGCCATCGATCCAAAATGGCAGGGTGCCCTGCCCTATACAATGCTTGTGGAGCCCGGAGGGAAAATTGTTTTTGCAAAAGAAGGCATGATAGATCCGGCAGAATTGAAGAGAGCGATTGTTGATAATAAGTATATTGGAAGATACTACTAGCAATTGTCAATTGTTAATTGTCAATTGTTAACTGGAACTCATTGACAATTGACAATTAACAATTGACAATTACCAAAACGCTGTATACAAACCTGCCAATATGCCCATGATAATCACCGAACCCAGGATAAATACCGGTGAAACCCTGAAGTCTTTTTTATCAATTACAATAATGTGAGAGGCCTGATCCGCCGCCGGCTTTGATAAACTGATACCGATCATAATCAGGACAATGATAACAAAGGTTATTGTCATCCTGTCAAGGAATGGGTAATCGGGAAAGGCTCCTTGTGTCCAAAGCGGAAGAAATTTTAATATCGTGGATACGGGTATCGTCAGGAGGCTGCCCGTTAACGCCGCAGCAGCCGTCGTGCGTTTCCAAAAAAACCCCATCAAAAAAATCGCCAGCACACCGGGGGAAATAAAACCAACATATTCCTGGATAAACTGATAAGCCTGGTCCAGGTTTTTTAATGCCGGTGCGATAAGGGCCGCAATACACATCGCCACAATAACGACCCATTTGCCAATACCCACCAACTGTTTTTCAGATGCGTTTTTGTTGAAGTATTTTTTATATATATCGAGAGAAAATATAGTTGAAATACTGTTTGCTTTTCCAGCCAGTGATGCAACAACGGCAGCCGTCAATGCCGCAAAGGCGACACCTTTCAACCCCGGAGGCAGCAGATTCATCAACGTGGGATAAGCATGATCCGGCTTGACAACACCATCAGGCATCATTTCCTGCTGAAACATACCATTCTTATGCAGGACAAACATCGTTATACCCGGAAGTACCACAATAACAGGCACAAGTAGTTTTAAAAAAGCTGCGAAAAGCAATCCACTCCTCGCCGTTTTCAGATTGGCACCCAGTGCCCTTTGAATGATATACTGATTGCAACCCCAGTAAGCCAGGTTATTGATCCACATGCCACCAATTATAACCGAGAGACCCGGAAGAACCTGATAGTATGGATCTCCCTTATGAAATATCATGTGAAAATGATCGGGTGCTTCCTTACGAAGGATAGATATTCCTTTTAGCAAATTACTGCCATATCCGAAATGCTGGGAAAGTAATGTCAATGCAAGATATGTGGTTACCAGTCCGCCTATTAGTAAAACCAGCACCTGGATAACATCTGTATACCCGATTACTTTCATTCCGCCCAAAGTGACAATGATGGAAAAAACAGAAAGACCCGCGACGCTCCATCCAAAGGAAATATCAGAAATGGATGTGATCGCCAAAGCACCGAGATAAATAATGGAGGTCAGATTTACAAATACATAAACCAATAACCAAAATATCGCCATGAGTGTGCTGACCTGCTGGCTGTACCGGGTGGCCAGGAATTGCGGCATGGTGAAAATTTTATTCCGCAGGTAAATCGGCAAAATAAAAACAGCTACAATGATCAGAGTGGCAGCGGCCATCCATTCGTAGGTGGATATCGCCAGACCCAGCGCATAGCCCGAGCCCGACATCCCAATAAAATGTTCTGCAGAAATATTTGACGCGATCAATGATGCTCCGATGGCCCACCAGGTGAGTGATCCTTCAGCAAGAAAAAAATCTTTCGAATCGGTTATTACGGATTTCTTTCTCCGGTAAACATAATAGCCATATGCAAATACGACTATGAAATAGACAAAAAATACAAGATAGTCCGCTCGCTGTAATTTATGCACGTGGATAATACACCGGTTTCTGTTCGGTGAGCAGATTAGAATTTTAGTGTCGCGGGCAAATATTTATTAACCAGGGATTCGTAATACGGTTTGAGACTTGTCCAGTCCGGTGGCACCGGATTTTTTGAATACAGATCGTAGGGGTTAAACAGTTTTACCCATTTCAGCATGTCCCGGTCGTGATCATCCAGCAAATAATCATAGGCCCCTTCCCTGTGCCAAGCATAAAACGAATGATAGCGAAGCATATATAATCCAGGCTCAGGTAATGAATTTTTCATCATCTGATAAACATATTCATCGTGCCCCCAGGACATCGTTACATTCCGAAGACCGCAACCGGATTTATAAACACCTAATTCATTATTGTACACCGGGTGTGAGGAATCCGGATTCAGTGAAAAGAATTCAGGATATACTACCTTGTCCGAATGTGCACATCCGACCGGAAAGGTATCACCTACTACGGCCCATTGGGGTTCCCCGAACAGACATAACACTTTGCCCATATCATGCATAAGCCCCACCAGCACCATCCAATCCGGATGTCCGTCTGCACGAATGGCTTCAGAGGTTTGCAATAAATGCTGAAACTGATCCAGATCAGTATCCGGATCCGAGTCATCCACAAGCTGGTTTAAAAATTGAAACGCATCCCAGACAGGCATTTCTTTTTTGCTGAATGACAAAAATTCACTGCGTTTACCCTGCACAAAATCATATGTCTGATAAGTATGGTTCAGTTTATAGAATTCACGAACGGTATCCCGGGCGGGTGCTTCGTAATTTCTGAATGCTTCCTTTGCTTTTGCAGGCGTTTCCTGTTCAGGATATCTTTTTAACACATCTTCTTCCCATTCATCCAGACTGTTCAGCGGGGCTATTTCGGACTGTGTAAAAGTTTTCACATTTGACATAGCAGGCAATTTATTGAATTTACGAAAACTTCCTTTTACGTCAAATAAAATTCCCTGTATTCTCAAAGAATAATAATTTTACTACCCACAAAAAAAGCCAGGTCATGAAAAATTTATTGCCTTTTCTTTTGCTTGCAGCCTGTCAGTGCTCTTATGCACAAAAGCATAAACTGGTACAGCTATGGTCAACAGATGCTGTGGTGGCAACACCCGAATCGGTTCTTCCGGACCCAAAAGATAATAAACTGTTCGTTTCATTAATTGATGGGGAGCCCTGGGGAATGGATGGCAAGGGCGGCATAGGCCGAATGACGAATACGGGAACGAACTATGATTCCTTATGGTTTACAGGATTAAATGCACCCAAAGGATTGGGGGTATATCGAAATAAATTGTATGCGGCCGATATTTCTGACGTAGTGGTTGTGGATGTGCCAACAGCCAAACTCGTCAGGAAAATTCCCATTGAAGGAGCCAGCGGATTAAATGATATTACGGTTACGGAAGGCGGGATCGTGTATGTTTCTGATTCGAAAACAGGCAGGATATGGAAAATTACGGATGACAAACCTGTGCTGTACCTGGAAAATATTACAGGTGCCAACGGTTTAAAGGCCGTAAAAGATGATTTATATTTTGCTAAAGGATCCGCTTTCATGAAGGCTGATGCGAAAAAGAATATTGTACAAATTGCAGATGTTGGACAGGCTATAGACGGAATTGAACCGATCGGCAATGGCGATTTCCTGGTCACTTCATGGTCGGGTTATATTTTTTATGTGTATGCCAATGGACAAACCGAACTTCTGCTGGACACCCATGAACAAAAAAAGAATACAGCAGATATCGGATATGATCCTGTTAAAAAAATAGTATATGTTCCAACTTTTTTTGACCGGAGAATTGTTGCCTATCAGCTGACCAGTTTATAGTGAATGCCAGTTTGATTGATATCAAATCTATAAGACACTCTGGACTCGAACCTTCAACCTTGCTTTACGCTTTACGCTTTGAGCTTTGCGCCTTTTTGGGTATTTCCTGATTCAGTACAGCTGCGGGGAATTCACTTGTATAAATGGCTCCATGCTTAAGTCTTCCTTTCCCATTATTTTTTGTCCAGATCTGTGGAACAATATAATTTGATGCGGCAGTTTGTTTCAGAATGCCACCATCTTCCTGATAATAATATACACTGAACCGGAGGTCAGAACCCCTGCCGTAAGCGTCGCCGCCAACAAGACCTATGGGCTGACCGGCTTTTACTATTTGACCGGGTTTTACGAGTGCACTATTTTTTTTCAATATCCCATACCTGGCAAATGAGCAATCAGCTTGTGTTATTTCAATATAATTTTCTGTGCCGATACTCACCTGACCTGCGTCATTAGCGCCATTCTGATCCTGAATGTCATTCACGATTCCTTTCCTGGCTGCATAAATCGTATCACCCGGTTTCATTTTCATGCGAAGTACATACCAAGACGCGGAATCTGATGTTGCTTTGACTGGCGACATTTCATATACCTGCGCCTGAGTGCCCGGCGTAATTGGAAGCAAATAAACAAAATCGCGGTTTATATCCGGATGCATGCAGCCTTTTTGAAAACCACTCTTGTAATTAAATTGAACGGCTGCCTGCGGATCAATGGGAGATATACTGAATAACTTGTTATATCCCGGTTTGACTTCGGCATGAAATGGTAGTGGCTGATCGCATTTCATATTTGTAAAATTTGTGAATCCGATGTCAAGAATATAATTGCAGAAAGCATAATTAACACAAGAAAAAACATAGGCCCCTTTCTGATCCTGCTGATATTTTACTTCAATCATTCTCTGAGCCGGCAAAGAAAAATGCCACAATAGTGTGAATAAAGAAATCAGGATTTTCCTGTTACCATAAAAAAGCGAAGACATAGGCAGAAAACTTTATGAATAATAACCAGAAATCACAGAAAAATCCGGGCCATTGGGAACCGGTCTGTTCTATTTAAAACAGCTGACCGATAAAAATATCATTTTTCCCCGAAACGAGCCATCCGTTGCCTTATCCTGCCAATCCTGCTGCTTCAAATGCTAAAGCTTTATTAATACCTGGTTAATGACCCAATATGCCTTCATTCCGCTTCTCTATGAAACGCAAATATTGTATTTTGCCGCCTTCATTAAACTGCATTTTATAATATGAGAAGAATTCTGATTTTGAGTCTGAGTATCTGTCTGTACTTATCCTGTAGTAAAAGTAACTCATCCTCCTCTACACCTCCTCCCTCGACGGAAGTAGATACATTGAACAGCTGGGTGAAAGTGAGTAATGCGGGATTTGAACTGGACGATATATGGTTTACAGATATAAAGACCGGGTTTGTCGCTGGCAGCACTTCTATTTTTGCCTCGACAGATAGCGGCAATACCTGGACTGTCGTTCCAAATACCGGCAGTTTCAAGGTCTTTAATATTCAGTTTCTTGATAACCTTCATGGGTTCGCACAGGGCACAACTCAATTAGTTTTTACTACAGACGGAGGTAAAACCTGGTCGTTAAAACCCATTGCATCCGGTTATGCTTATACTTTTCAGTTTCTGACTCCTTCAACCGGGTATTTAAACGACTATGTTAAAGGAATTTACAAAACTTCAGACACGGGAACCACATGGAAGCTGGTTTATGACGGAACGGGCAAGGGCCCCAACTTCTTTTTTGACTTTCTGGATACTTCTACCGGCTTCGCGAATGTAAATGCTCATTTTAACAAAACAACCGATGCCGGCAATAACTGGCAGGTGCTTGCTTCCAACATTACGGATACCAGTTTCAAAAGTTTTTATAAGATGCAATTTCTGGATACTCTCAACGGGTTTTTCTCTTCACCGAATGGGTTATTCAGGACTTCAGACGGAGGAAAATCCTGGACAAACACTCTGCCCAGACAAACCACATTCATGGTTCCCCATTTCTTTGACAAAAACAACGGGTATTGCCTGGCGGCGAATACCATTTATAAAACAACCAATGGGGGGAATAACTGGACAGTCAGCTGTAAATTGGGTCAGGACGATTTTTCAGGAATGCATTTCCTGGATATGAATACAGGATGGGCAACAACTTTCGGTGGTTTTGTGCTCAGGCTCAAGCCCTAGCTGCCTTAATTTCATAATTCCCTAACATTGACTTCATATTGAATTCATATGTGAGTTGTTATTTTACAATGAGTTATTCATTGACAAAGATCAACACCCATGAAGCAGCTGAGTTATTTCTTTACCAAAATCGGAATCCGGATCTTCCTCAACCGGCTGTCCGTTTTTTATCCGGCGTTTCGTTCTTATAAAATCCATTGATGGATTTTATAAATCGCCACTCCGGATGAAAATATTATACGCCATACAAGGCACGGGAAATGGCCATCTCAGCAGGGCCCGCGAAATCATCCCCATACTACAGCGAAAAGGCGAGGTCGATCTGCTGATCAGTGGAACCCAGGCAGATGTTGATTTACCATACCAGGTTAAATATCGTTTCAAATGGCTATGCTTTATTTTCGGTAAAAAGGGCGGCGTTGATGTTATGGCCACTTATCGAAAAAGCAATCTGAAAAGATTATACAGAGAAATAAAAAGTCTTCCCATAGAAAACTATGATCTTGTCCTGAATGATTTTGAGCC
>DASSGT010000479.1:0-3076 GCA_035693345.1 Puia sp.
AATATTGAGTGGGAATCTTCTGCTGGTTGACGGTTGATCCCGCACGTGCGGGAACGGTTGACGGAAGGGCCTTACGCTTTACGCGTTCGGCTTTATGCTCAGAACATATCCTTTTCCATGCACATTCCTGATTTCAATGGAGGGATCGGCAGACAGGTATTTTCGTAAATGAGAAATAAAAACATCCATGCTGCGCCGGGTAAAATAATCGCTTTCGCCCCATAACCGTTTCAAAGCCTGCTTGCGGTCCATGATTTTGCCCTGATGTTCACAAAGGAGCCGAAGTACGGCGGCTTCCCTGACTGTCATAAATTGTTTCTGGTCGTCCAGCATCAGTGCCTGGTTGGTAAAATCAAATAAATACCTGCCGATCTGGAATTGATTTTCCGTGTCGCCTGTCTCGGGGCGTACCCTCCGCATGACGGCATTTATCCTGGCAATTAATTCTTCCTCGTCCACAGGCTTCACCATATAATCATCGGCCCCCAGATTGAATCCCTTCAGTTTATCGATCTTCAAAGATTTTGCCGTTAAAAAAATAACGGGCATTCTTTCATTCAGTTTCTTTATTTCCGCTGCCACTGCAAATCCATCCTTTTTCGGCAACATCACATCCAGTATACACACATCGATGGGCAGGCGGTTGAAAGCCAGTATGGCGGCCTCCCCATCTTTCACCAGCTCAATATGAAAATTGTGCATTTCCAGATATTCTTTCAGAATATAACCAAGACTGACATCGTCTTCCACCAGAAGAATTCTGTACATATGATCTTTTATGACTTAATAGGCAAACGAATATTAAACGCGGATCCTTCCCCCGGCATGCTCTTTGCCTCTATGGATCCCTTATGCAATTCAACAATCTTTTTTACATAACTCAATCCGATGCCAAATCCTTTCACATCATGCCGGTCACCGTGTTTTACACGGTAAAATTTATTAAATATCATCCGAAGATCTGATTCATTCATTCCGATTCCCTTATCCCGGATGCTGATCACAATCTCCTGCTCTGCGTCACTGGTTTCTATCAGTACATCCGGTTCATCCTTTGAATATTTTATTGCGTTATCGACCAGATTACTGATCGCGTTATATAAATGGACCGGATCGCCCTGAACGATATGATGCGTCGCGCCGGCCCTGAATGAAATCATTCCTCCTCTTTCAGTTACCACCGGCAAAAAAGCAGCCATATTCTGCCGGATGATATCGTGTATATCCACATCCACTTTCTCGGTAATCAGTCTGGCAGATTCAACAGCCGTTAACCGTAGTATCTTATCTACCTGGGTTTGCAATCTGTTTTTCTCCGTTGTGATCAGTTCTACATATCCTTTCAATTTATCTGATTGCTGCACCAGTTCTGACCGGGCCAAAAGAGTTGATGTCAGGCCAATCGAAAACAGCGGGGTATTAAATTCATGCGTCAGGTTATTGATAAAATCATTTTTTAATTCTGCCAGCCTTTTCTGCCGGTTCACAACATTGATTATGTAGGCAAACAAAGCAATCAGCAATAGTATTAGCATCACGGAGGGAAGGATCAGTCCGGATGTATCCCGCATCAGCATATTATCCGAAAACAAATCGAATCCTATATCCAGTGAACCCTTATAATTATTACTACAGAGACAGATCTTATAGGGTGAATGATCTATTTTCTGACTACGCAGGTCGGGACGAACATAATACATGAGGTAACAGGAACTGTCCAGCCTTCCGGTCATTGATGTGGATAGTGGCATCTGATACGCTTCCAGTACCGAATCCAGCTTCTGTTTGATGATCCCTTCCATTCTTTGCATATTCACGTCACCCACAAATAAATCATGCCTTCCGAAAGAAAGAGTCAGATATTTCTTCTGCAATGATTTGTCCTGCAAAAAAGCATCCCGGATATTATTTGTAACCACTACCATGCGGTCGGCAAAATGACGCCGGCTGATGTCAATCGACTTTCTGATCCACCCAAACTGAATAATCAGCAGAATCATAAAGGAGATACCCGTAACGGCGATAATACTTAATATCCATTTCTTCGATAAAAACATACTATGTTGTTGGATTCGATGCGGTATACTGCAAATAAATGCTTCTCTCCCCGCCTGCCCGTTCGCTTAACCTTTCGTTAACCCTTTTAACTTTTGGATGATCCAAACTAACGGATCCCTAACCCATTTTCATCAGGAGGTAGTTTATTTTTAGCACTACACATCATAAAACCATGATCAGAAAAACCTTTTTACCCATTGCTTTTACACTGACCACGCTCGCTTCCCTTGCACAACATCCATTTAAATTTGATAATACGGTTTATAAAGCGGTTTATCTGAATGAAGCATTCCACTTAATGGATTCAATGCAAAATTATCTTTTGCTGGATGTCCGGAGCCCTGGCGAGTATGCAGACACCTCACGCACAACGGCGCTGAATATCGGCAGGATCAGGGGATCCATTAATATTACGATCGATTCCGTACCCGTCCGGATCGCCGAGCTGACAAAATATAAGGATCAGCCGGTATTTGTTTATTGTTCACATAGTCAGCGATCCAGACGGGTCAGTAAGTTCCTTGCGGAAAACGGATTTAAAAAAGTTTACAATATCAATGGTGGCATGACCCTGCTAAACGAATCGGACAGCCGCGATTTTCCATATAAAGACAAGGTACTCACGACCAGCCTGGCCTATAAAAATATTGATTCCAAAGATGCATACCATTTAATAAAAAACACGCCCGGCCTGGTCATCATCGATATCCGAAACCCTGCTGAATTTGCATCAGGTGATACATGGCAGCAAAATAACATCGGACACCTGAAAAACGCACTGAATTTTCCGCAGTCTGTTTTTGCAGAGAAATTAATTTCAGCACAGATACCGGCAAACAGCCCGGTGCTTTTATATGACCGGAATGGATATAACAGTATGGATGTGGTTGACATTCTGAAAGCAAAAGGATTTACCAGCATATACAATCTGTTTGATGGACTGGAGGGGTTTATGAGCGACCACCGGCTGACTCATGAACAGATCAAGGAACTCGTTACAGATGCTCCTCCGTACCAG
>DASSGT010000480.1:0-2668 GCA_035693345.1 Puia sp.
TAATTGTATAACCCTTGTCCTTGAGCTTATTTTCCAGTTTTCTCAGTTCCCGCCTGGTCAGGAGCAGTTTTCGATCATGTACGGCTAAATGGTTGTTTGAAGTTCCAAAACGATATTCAGCGATATGAAGATTTCGAACCCAGAGTTCAGATTTGAAAAAAATGCAGAAGCTGTCGGCAAAACTTAATTTTCCTTCCCTGATCGATTTGACTTCGGTTCCGGCAAGCACCATACCCGCATCGTATTTTTCTTCGATGAAATATTCATGATAGGCAGATCTGTTTCTGAATTCAGTCATAATAGAACGCAAAAATAGCGGAAGGGAATCAGTTCTTTAAAAGCGCCAGTACTGTCGCAATCTTATGCTTTAATTCTTTCCGGTTTACGATAAAATCCAGAAAGCCATGCTCCAGTAGAAATTCACTGCGTTGAAATCCCTCCGGAAGATCCTTTTTGATTGTTTCGCGGATAACCCTTGGTCCTGCAAATCCAATCAATGCGCCGGGTTCAGCGATATTGAGATCGCCCAACATGCCAAAGGAAGCAGAAATCCCTCCGAATGAAGGATCTGTGAGTAAGGAAATATAAGGTATACGAGCGTCGGTCAGTTGAGAAAGCTTCGCCGAAACCTTGGCCAGCTGCATCAGGGAAAATGCGCTTTCCATCATACGGGCACCTCCCGATTTGCAAATAATCATGAGCGGTGTACGATGTTGCAAACAATAATCCACTGCTCTGGCAATACGCTCTCCCATTACGCTTCCCAGCGAGCCGCCGATGAATTCAAAATCCATGCAACCGATCACCATATGATGTTCACGAACCTGACCGGCTGCAATGCGGATGGAATCCGTGATATCCGTTTTGTTCCAGGTTTCTTCCAGTCGTTTCTGATACGATTTTAAATCAGTGAAATGAAGAAAATCCTTGCTGCGAATATTCTCGAAAAGAATATCGTACTTATTGTCATTGAAAAGAATTTCGAAATATTCATCACTTCCGATCCGGTGATGGTGACCGTCTTTGGGGCAGACGAACAGATTCTCCCGCAGTTCGGTAACCGTGCAGATATAATTACAACTCGGGCATTTGGTCCAAAGACCTTCGGGCGTTTCTTTTTTCTCCGCCGTGCTGGTCAGTATCCCTTTTTTTATTCGTTTAAACCAACTTGATTTGGTTTCTTCTGTAGTTCCCTCCTCACCCGAAAGATTGGCTTCAAAATCTTCTTCGCGCTTCATCCAGACAGTTTTTGAGCGGCTAAGATAGGGATTTCCGATTTCCTGTCTTACTTTTGCCCTATTCCCCTGATTCTCAATTTTCAAGACATATATGAAATGGTCCACTTTCTTTACATCGTCGATCGGCAAGAAGTTTATCATGTCTTTAACCGGTATTTTTCTAATTACATTTCTGGTGGTCCACGTGGGTATCAACGCCTGTATCTGGGCAAATGATGGCGGACAAATGTTTAATCTGGCTTCCCACTTCATGGCTACGGCCGTGGTTATCCGGATTATTGAAGTTGGTTTATTTGCCGGTCTCCTGTTGCATATTGTACAGGGGCTGATCGTAGAAATTCAAAACCGTGCCCGTCGTAAAATCGGTTATGCTGTTTCCATGGGAAATAAAGGAAGCAAGTGGTACAGCAGGAGTATGGGATTGCTGGGAACGCTGTTGCTTTTTTTTCTGGTGCTGCATCTCAAAGACTTCTGGGTGCCTTCCCGGTTCACGGATTTGCCGACCACAAATTATGATGGAAAGGAAGTGGCCAATCAATTTGCGGAAATCATTCGGGTATTTCACAATCCGGTTGTCGTTACCATTTATATCCTGGGCTGCGCTTCGTTATTGTATCACCTGCTGCATGGCTTTCAGAGTGCGTTCCGTACCCTGGGTGTTCCGAATGGTAAGTATATAAATCTGATCAGAAATTTCGGATTTGGTTTTTCAGTCATCATTTCTATCGCGTTTGCTATGATGCCCATATCGGTTTTTCTGGATTGGGTAACGATATAAATTTCTTTTATCAAAATATTCAAATTTCGAAATTCAAAATATGCTCGATTCAAAAATTCCACCCGGAGCCTTAGAGCAAAAATGGAATGAATATAAGGGACATGTAAAACTGGTAAACCCGGCCAATAAGCGCAAAATAGAAATCATTGTGGTCGGAACGGGGCTTGCCGGCGCTTCAGCGGCGGCTTCGCTCGGTGAAATGGGTTATAAGGTGAAAGCTTTTTGTTTTCAGGATTCTCCGCGACGGGCCCACAGCATTGCGGCACAGGGAGGCATTAATGCGGCAAAGAACTATCAGAATGACGGAGACAGCGTGTTCCGGTTATTTTATGATACGATCAAGGGTGGTGATTACAGATCCCGGGAAGCGAATGTGCACCGTCTGGCAGAAGTAAGTACAAGTATTATTGATCAGTGTGTTGCTCAGGGCGTACCATTTGCCCGGGAATACGGGGGTCTTTTAAGCAACCGGTCGTTTGGGGGAACACAGGTACAAAGAACATTTTATGCGGCAGGGCAGACCGGCCAGCAATTGCTGATCGGAGCCTATCAGGCTTTGGAACGGCAGGTTTCCCTTGGTAATGTAACCATGTATGCCCGCCATGAGATGCAGGAACTTGTAATCATCGATGGTAAGGCGAGAGGAATTATT
>DASSGT010000481.1:0-4151 GCA_035693345.1 Puia sp.
ATCATCAATACTCATTCTGATGTCTATTCCTTCAATTTCTTTTCGCGGAATCAGACATTCCCGCACTTTTACTTTGGGGAGGGACAGAGCCGCTTCAAAAAGGTCCGTATTCAATTCCTGCTGCGGTTCATCCGATTCACCCGTCTGCTGGAAAAAGTTACTCAGATCAGCTTTTGCAAATAAATCTTTGCGCTCGTCGATACGAACATTAAATACGTATTTAAGTATCCACTCGGATATGCGTGTAAAGAAAACCGAAACGGGATAAAATAAATTATAAAAGAAATTACTTACAGGTGCAAAGAAATCCAGAAGACTGTCGCTTTTTGCCCGAAAAAAAGCCTTGGGTAATAGTTCCCCGAAGAAGAGTATAAATATGGCAGATGTAAATGTTTCAAACATCAGGCGAAAAATATCCACCCATGCCTGAGGTACAACTGTTTTCCTGATAATCAGCTCCCATAAAGGAGAAAGTGTTTCTCCCACCAGTAACCCGAAAATGACCAGAAAAAGGTTAAACCCGATCAGCAACGCGCTGATAAAGCGGCTGGGCGTATCCAGAAATCCCGCCAGCAGTATGCTTCTTTGTAATCCCTGTTTTTTTTTGATTTCAATGGTAAGCCGGTTCGCATTGGCAAATGCGATCTCTATGCCAGCGAAGAAAATGATCATTAGCCAGGCGATAATGATCCAGATCAGGGTATTGGTATTGATCATGTAAATACGAATATAGCTTTTTAAGCCTAAAGCCGAAAGCGCAAGGCGTAAGGCTTTTTATACTTTTAAGTCACCACAAACATGGAGAACAACCTATTGTCAACAGTCAACCGTCAACCGTCAACAAACCATGCCTTGACAGGAAGTTCGAAACAATATGTCTTGCCTCCTCACAGGCATTTTGCAGATTGTCGTTAACAATAATATTATTAAAATGATGACGGAAGGATATCTCATAGGAGGCCTTGCTAAGCCGATCCTGCAGCGCCTCAGGCGATTCTGTGTTGCGAAACTCCAGTCTTCGTTTCAATTCTTCGATAGACGGAGGTTGTACAAAAATAGACAGACTTTGCTCGGGATACTGCTCCTGTACATGTATGGCTCCTTTTACATCTATATCCAGGATCGGGATCTTATGATTATTTCGAAGACGTTGAATTTCCGATTTCAATGTGCCATAATATCTGCCCTCGTAAACCATTTCCCATTCTATAAATTCCTGGTTTTGTATCTTATGCTGAAATTCTTCCAGACTCATAAAATAATAATCCACTCCGTTCATCTCGTCGGGTCGTTGATGGCGCGTGGCCGCTGATACAGAAAATGCCAGTTGTGGAAAATGCTGCAACAGATAACGGGTTATGGAAGTTTTTCCGGCGCCCGAGGGTGCAGTTATGATGATCAGCATCGGAAATATTTAAATTCTTTTAATCGAGGCCCCCAGGCGATTGAGCCTTTCGTCAATATATTGATAACCCCGGTCGATCTGATCGATATTCTGGATCACACTTTTTCCTTCTGCACTCATAGCCGCGATCAGCAATGATACCCCTGCGCGGATATCCGGGCTGCTCATCGTGATGCCACGCAATTTTTGCACCCTTCCCAATCCGATCACTGCGGCACGATGCGGATCGCAAAGTATAATCTGTGCTCCCATATCCAAAAGCTTGTCTACAAAAAATAACCGGCTTTCAAACATTTTCTGATGAATCAATACACTGCCCCTGGCTTGTGTAGCAACGACCAGCAGCACACTTAGCAGATCGGGGGTGAGACCCGGCCATGGATGATCATATAATGTGAGCACCGAACCGTCCAGATAGGTTTGGATTGTGTACAGGTCCTGCTGGGGAACGAATATATCGTCCCCCTGTATTTCCAGTTGAATTCCCAACTGCCGGAATTTATCCGGTATCTGACCAAGTTCCGCTACCCGGCAATCTTTTATCAGAATTTCGCTTTGGGTCATGGCCGCCATGCCTATAAAAGAACCGATCTCAATCATATCAGGCAACATGCGGTGTTCAGTACCTTTCAGTTCTTTTACTCCTTCAATCACAAGCAAATTACTTCCTATCCCCGCAATCCTGGCACCCATCCGGTTTAGCATCAGGCATAGCTGCTGGATATAAGGTTCGCACGCAGCATTGTAAATGGTTGTTATACCAGTCGCCAGACTGGCTGCCATTACTATATTGGCAGTACCGGTTACAGAGGGTTCTTCAAGAAGCAGGTATGTACCTTTTAGTTCGGGTGCTTCCAATCGGAAATAGTCGTCACCCGGATCATAGGAAAAACGGGCGCCTAATTTCTCAAAGCCGGTCATATGTGTATCCAGTCTCCTCCTGCCAATCTTGTCTCCGCCGGGCTTGGGTACAAACGCCAATTTGAATCGGGCGAGCAAGGGGCCTGCCAGCATCACGGAACCGCGTAACCGCCCACTTTTTTTTCGAAATGCTTCGCTGTTCAGATATTCCGTGTTTACATCGTCAGCCTGGAAGCTGCAATCATGGCGCGAAGAACGATTGACTTTTACACCCATCTCCTGCAATACTTCAATCAATAGGTTTACATCCAGGATGTCTGGAATATTCGAGATGGAGATTTTACTTTTTGATAATAGTACGGCGCTGATAACCTGGAGCGCTTCGTTTTTGGCTCCCTGGGGGATAATTTCTCCTTTTAACCGTTTGCCACCGGTTACTTCAAAGGAATTCACTAGTATCTTTTCTTTTTGAATTTGCCTCCGCCGCGATCGTTATTGTTCCTATTATTGTTGTTATTGTTCCGTTGAAATTTCTGATTGCGTTTATTTCTATCATACCCATAACCACCGGTTCTTTCGCGATTATCGCTTGGGCGGAAACTACGCACGAATGGAGTATTGGTAAACTCAAGTTGTCCGTTTGTAATGGCAGTGAGTTCTCCCTGGATCGCATCATCATGCACTGTTTCTTTATGCCAGTTATTATATGCCAGTTTCATATAGTATGCGATGGCATTTGCAAATCCGTTTTTCTTTTCAGGATTTTCTTCCTGCAAAGCTTTATCAATGATCAGTTCCAGATTTTTTCCGAGATGTGCATGTTTCGGGTACCTTTTGGGATAAGGAAGCGGATCTGTTTTTGGCTTCAATGTTTCTGCTGTAGGAATCGGATATGGAGAAGAAACATCCAGTTTGAAATCGGATATCAGGAAAAGATGATCCCATAGTTTATGACGGAAATCTTCCACGTTCTTCAGATGGGGGTTTAGAAATCCCATCAGCTCGATAACAACAGCAGCATTTTTTTCACGTACTGCCGGATCTTCAATAGTCAGAAGGTACTCGATCATCCGCTGGATGTGGCGGCCGTATTCACGCATAATCAGATGATTACGCGTAGTATTGTATTCCATTATGTAGTTTTTATACCTGACAAACCTACGGAAAAAAATCAGTTCACGATCACCTTGGTCAGGAACTGCCGGTTATTAGCCGTATTCACCGCTCTCAGGAAGTATATTCCACTGGCTGGTTTGTTTGATAGATCCATATTGGTGATGCTGGTGCCTGAAAGCTGAACCTGCTTTCTGGCGATCACCTGTCCCGTTGTTCCAACCAGTTCAAGAACATAATTACCGGTTTGTTGTTCGTCAAACTGGATTAATATTTTCTGGTTAACCGGGTTTGGATAAATCTGAATTCCGGGACGTTGATCTTCCATTTGCAGGTTTACTACTTTGATCACCGAGAAAATCACATTTCCCTCCGCATCTGTGCGTTTGATTCGGAAGTATATGTCGCCTACATCGCCTTTACCAGGGTTATATTGATACTGGTATTGTGCAACCGTGCCCGTTGGAGCAGATCCTGCCGGTACAGTTCCCGCAGCCTGCCAGCGGTCATTATCTTTACTATAGTCGATTTCATAGATTATATCCTGCTGATCCGTTGTACCAAGCCATTGCAATGAGATATTGCCATTTTTCTTGAACACTGAGAAATTACTGATTTCTGCACCCAGTGCCACTGTCGGGCACCAGTAATAGGTGAGTTTCAACGTACCTCCAATCACTGTAGTTACGGAGGAATTGTAATTGGATCCGCCGTCGAGTGTGATCATACCTCCGTTTATTGAATAGGCAAAATTGACTGTACCCAGCCCCAG
>DASSGT010000482.1:0-3053 GCA_035693345.1 Puia sp.
AAAAGTCAGTCTGGCCGCTACACCCATGGTGGGTATTGTATTTGGGAACCTGAAAGGATTTGCCCCGGGCTTTGAGCTGGAACTATCTTATAAAAAATTTGATTTCTACACAGAAGCCGAATATGTGATTGACCAGGCTGGCAGCGAGTTCAATTATTTTTACATGTGGACGGAACTGGGGTATAGTCCGGTTGAAAAATTCAGAACCGGTATTTCAATTCAGCGCACCCGTCTTTACGAAACCGGGCTGGATACCCAGCGTGGTATTTTTGCTGAGTATTCATTCTGGAAACTGACAGCCGGCCTGCATTATTTTAATCCCTTCACGACAGATTATTTTTTTATCGCGTCACTGAATTTTGAATTGTAATCCGATCAGACAACCGATGTTTTGGTCGTCGCATTTTGTTTTACGTTTTCGGAACGATAAGAAAATACGGTTTCTCTTCCTCCCTTGAGAACAGATTTTGCATCCAGCGATCCGAACAGTTCAATAATTTTTGCAACCACACCGGTCCAGCCCGTCTGATGACTGGCTCCCAGGCCCGCCCCATTATCGCCGTGGAAATATTCATGAAAAAGAATATAATCACGCCAGTGAGGATCATGCTGGAATTTGTCCAACCCTCCGTAAACCGGTCGTCGCCCTTCGTCGTTTCGTGTAAAGATGGCAGTTAGCCGTTCACTGAGATCACGGGCTACTTCGAAAAGATTCATCAGTTTACCGGAACCGGTGGGACACTCAATTTTGAAATTGTCGCCATAATAGAGATAAAAACTCAGCAGTGCCCGGAGGATCATTACGTTCATCGGCATCCAGACCGGGCCACGCCAGTTGGAATTGCCGCCGAACATACCGGTATTGGACTCGGCAGGCAGGTAATCCACCCGGAATTCCTCTCCAAATACATTGAAAACGAATGGGTGATCTTTATGAATTTTTGAAATGGAGCGGATGCCATAAGGACTCAGGAATTCGTCTTCATCAAGCATTTTGGACAGGATCCTTCGAAGTCTTTCCGGAGTCACCAATGCAAGTATGCCCCGTTCTTCGATACCATAGTTTCCTTTACCGGTCGGATGAATGGTTGCTTTCAATTCCGGCATTCTGCGTATGCGTTCTGAGATTTTGTCCATCGCGTTCGGTATACGGTCCCTTTGCCATTTTTCTATTACGGTGGTTGCACAAATGGGTAACAGTCCAACCAGTGATCGTACTTTTAATCGTACGGCCCTTCCATCGGGTAAACGCAGCAGATCATAATAGAACCCGGTTTCTTCGTCCCACATGCCTTCTTCTCCTGACCGGTTCATGGCAGATGCGATAAAGTAGAAGTGCTCAATAAATTTAAAAACCATCTCTTCGTATTGAGGATCTTCCGCAGTGATTTCGAGAGCGATCTCCAGCATATTCTGACTGAATAGAGACATCCACGCGGTACCATCGGCCTGTTCAAGATATCCTCCGGTAGGCAGTGGGGCGCTTCGGTCGAAAACACCAATATTATCCAGTCCTAAAAAGCCACCTTCAAAAACATTCCTTCCAAACCGATCTTTGCGGTTTAGCCACCAGGTGAAATTCAGCAACAATTTGTTGAAAGCGGATTTGAGGAATGCCGTGTCGGATTTACCACGCAGAGCTTTCTCTGTACGATGAAGAAATAAAGTGGCCCAGGCATGAACCGGAGGATTCACATCGCTGAAATTCCATTCATAGGCTGGTAGTTGTCCGTTTGGATGCAGGTAATCCTCACGAAGCATGAGCCGCAATTGTTCCTTTGCAAAATCCGGGTCCACGATGGAAATGGGTAGTGTGTGGAATGCCAGGTCCCAGGCCGCATACCAGGGATACTCCCATTTGTCGGGCATGGAAATAATATCTTCATTCAGCATATGATACCATTCCGAATTTCTGGCGCTTTTATAACCCGTATGCAGGGGATTGGAATTGTGTTCATCCAGCCAGTTGTCTCCATCGAAAAAGAAAAACTGTTTGCTCCAGAGCATTCCCGCAAGCGCCTGTCGCATTACGCTGGCCTTGT
This sequence comes from Puia sp., assembly GCA_035693345.1. GTDB lineage: Bacteria > Bacteroidota > Bacteroidia > Chitinophagales > Chitinophagaceae > Puia. The sequence continues at coordinate 2,043 of DASSGT010000482.1, forward strand.
CCTGATTCAGCTCCCGAGGAGTAATGGAAGCATAAAATTCATCCGCTTCTTTCAAACGGTCAGCAAAAATTTCATCAAATGTTTTTCCAAAGAAATTTCCTTTCAGTTCAAAAGCATTTTTTGTCAGTCGCAGACGGATTTCAGTACTTTGACCCGCACCGATTTCCCGGATAAATTGTGCGGCTACTTTGGTGCCCTGTTTTTCCGGATTTACTGCAGACTGGTTTCCATAAACAACGTAATCATTGATGCCGTCTTTTACATGCAGACTTTCATTTTTGGTTCCCGGGAAAAGCCGGGCGTGGTTCGTCTCGTTTTCTGTAAACAACAGCGGAACATCGCCATCACAGAATAAAAAGAATTCACCCAATATCTGATGTTTCACCCCAACTGTACTAATGCCCGGAAATATTTTAATCTCCTTGAGACCAGGTTTTTCGGCCGCCCTGTTTGATTCAGCGATCCACTTGCTCCAGTCGTTCCGGAACCAGAGTGTGGGCAGAAGTTGCAATGAAGCAGCTTCCGGTCCGCGATTGATGGCCGTGATCTTTACAAGTATATCTTCCGGTGCTGCCTTTGCATATTCAATAAATACGTCAAAATACCGGTCTTCATGAAATACACCGGTGTCAAGCAGTTCATACTCCATTTCTTCACGCGAACGCCGGTTATTAGTATGCAAAAGATCCAGATAAGGATAGGCAGACTGCGGGTATTTGTAGAGCGTCTTCATGTAGGAATGTGTCGGAGTGCTGTCCAGGTAGAAATAATATTCTTTCACATCCTCTCCATGATTTCCCTCGCTGTTTGTCAATCCGAAATAACGTTCCTTAAGAATAGGATCTTTCCCGTTCCACAATGCGAGTGAGAAACAAAGCCGTTGCCTGTCGTCAGAAATTCCTCCGATCCCGTCTTCGCCCCATCGGTAAGCACGCGAGCGCGCATGATCATGGGTGAAAAAATTCCACGCATCTCCGTTCTTACTATAGTCTTCACGAACGGTTCCCCACT
>DASSGT010000483.1:0-2143 GCA_035693345.1 Puia sp.
CCATTGAACGCGGCCTCGCCAAACTGGTGCTGAATTCAGATAAACTCACACAGGATCTGGAAAATAACTGGGCAGTCGTTGCAGAAGCCATTCAGACAATTCTGAGACGTGAAGACTATCCCCAGCCATACGAAGCCCTGAAGGCTCTTACACGCGGAAAGAATGGCATCACCAAACAGTCCATGCACGAGTTCATTGACTCTCTTGATATTGCTGCTGTGGTGAAAAAAGAGCTTAAGAAGATTAGTCCGCATAACTACACGGGGGTGAGGGTAAAATAGTATAGGAGTATAAGAGTATAAGGGTATAAGAGTATTAGTTTAGGTTTTTCTTGCTTGTAGTAATGATTTTTGAGAGGATAGCTAAAATTTCATTTAGAATATCCATCATTTCCTGCTGAACCCCCAATTCCTCCATTTTGACGCATAAAAGAAGCCAGTATAAAGTTTCATTCGCCTCTTTTTGCGCAATTTTCATTTTGTGAATAAAGTCTATCCTGCTCTCGGCATATTGGGCCTCAAAGACATTTGCGCCGATTGATGTCCCGGATTTTAGGAGTTGATTTGAAATCACAAATTTTTTCCTCTCAGAAAGGAAATCACAATAGTTAATAATTGCAATAGAAAATAAAAGGGACTTTTGTACAATTGGACCATCTCTACGAATCATAAATTAGTTTTATGATTCGAATTTGTTCAAATTAATTGGAGTAAATATGGGTTTATTACTTAGATTTCTAAGTATATTAACCCTCACTCTTATACCCTTATACTCTTATTCTCTTATACTAGTAAGTGAGTTATTTGTGAATCTCAGACGTATAATGAAACTCAATCTCCGGATTATTACTGATTTCCGTTTTCAGGAACCATTCGCTTTGAGCGAGATAAACCAGTTGTCCGTCTTTATCTTCCGCGATATTATTTTGTTTAAAACGTACAAAATCCAGCAATTTTTTCTCATCTCTGCTGGTCAGCCAGCAGGCTTTGAAAAAGGGCAGCGTGTTGAATTGAACAGATGCTGAATATTCATGCAGAAGCCGGTATTGGATCACTTCAAATTGAAGTTCACCTACACAGCCAATGATTTTTTTGTTTCCCCCAAATTGTGTAAAAAGCTGTGCCACGCCTTCGTCAGTCAGCTGCAACAATCCTTTTTCAAGTTGTTTGGTTTTCATCGGATCCTTGTTCTGAACTTCTTTGAATATCTCCGGTGAAAAAGAAGGAATACCCGTGAAATAGAAATCCGCCCCTTCTGTGAGTGTATCTCCTATTTTAAAATTCCCGGTATCGAATAAACCGACAACATCGCCAGGGTATGCTTCGTCAATCACATCTTTATCACGGGCAAGAAAACTATAGGGATTACTGAATCGGACATCCTTGTGCAGCCGCACATGATGAAAATATTTATTTCTTTCGAATTTACCGCTACACACCCTGATAAAAGCAATCCGGTCGCGATGTCGCGGATCCAGGTTTGCATGAATCTTAAACACAAAACCACTGAGTTTTTCATCTTCCGGACAAACCATCCCTTCCGTTGTCGGGCGGCATTGCGGGATGGGTGCGATGCGGATAAAATTATCCAGCATTTCACGCACACCGAAATTATTGATCGCCGATCCGAAAAATACAGGACATATTTTTCCGCTGAGATATTCATCTACATTGAGCGGGCCATACACACCGTCCACCAGTTCCACATCTTCACGCAGGATAGCCGCATCTTTTTCTCCCAGTTTTTCGTCGAGTAAATGATCTTTGAGATCGCCAATCTGAACTACATCTTCATCGGATGCTTTTGTATTAGCCGTGAAAAGAATCAGGTTTTTATCGTGGAGATTATAGACACCTTTAAAATCCTTGCCACTGTTGATGGGCCAGGTCAGAGGATGCAATTTGATCTTTAGTTCGTTTTCGATTTCCTCCATCAGTTCGAAACGGTTCTTCCCGTCCCGGTCCATTTTATTTACAAATACAATAATGGGTGTATCACGCATCCGGCAGACTTCAGTCAACTTGCGGGTTTGTTCTTCCACCCCGTTTACGCTGTCAATGACCAGAATAACACTGTCGACCGCCGTGAGGGTTCTGTAGGTATCTTCGGCAAAATCTTTATGGCCGGGTGTGTCGAGCAGATT
>DASSGT010000484.1:0-3023 GCA_035693345.1 Puia sp.
GAACAACATTTATTACCGCGTGTATAAAGTGGATCCACCGTCGGCCGGTCTCATTGAACGTCTGTCGGATATTATGCGATATTTTGTTGATGAAAGTCCAAAGGAAGTGGTGCCGGTATCCACAGAAGTGGCATTTATAGAGAACTATATGGAGCTTGAGAGAATTCGTATCCGGCACGGCGCCAGCATTCATTTCGAGAAAGCTTATAACCCGGACCTCCGCATCCCGCCAATGCTGCTCATGACCTTTGTAGAGAACATTTTCAAACATGGGATCGATAAGTCGCGACGGCAAAACCGGATAACGATTTCGCTGGTCCAGCACAGTGATTATTTGCTTTTTAAAACCTGCAACCGTAAGTTTCAACCAGAAGCCGACAATCCGTCCGCAGGCTTCGGGATCAGCAACCAAAAGACCGATCCGATAGCCGGCAATCATTCCGGAGGCTTCGGGATCATTAACCTGACGAAAAGGCTCAGGATGTTGTACGGAGACAAATTTGAACTGACTACCGATGGGGAAGGGGAATTATTCACTGCGTCTTTAAAAATCCCGCTTTCATGAATTTAAGCTGTATCATTATTGATGACGAACCCGATGCCATCGAACTGGTTGAACTGCTGATAAAGCAGAGTACAACCTGGACGCTGAAGGCAAAATGTTATGATGCATTGGAGGCGCTGGCATTTTTAAAAATGAACAGGGTTGATTTTATTTTCCTGGATATCAATATGCCGAAACTCACGGGAATCGAACTCTCCATGTTATTGCCGACCCGCACCAAAATTGTTTTTACAACAGCTTATTCCGAATATGCTGCTGAAAGCTATTCTTTTCAAACCATCGATTATTTGCTAAAACCCATCACATTAAAGCGCTTCCTGGCATCGGTTGAAAAAATAGAGGAGCATTTTTTGAGATACGGAACGGAACATCTGCCAAATGCCGAATCGGACCCCGGTATTTTTTTCGTAAAGTCGGGAAAAACTTTGATGAAGATCCTGTTAAAAGATATCCTGTATTTTGAAGGAGAGAAGGATTATGTAAGGCTGGCGACGGGGCGGGAACAGATCCTGATATATCGCCGGTTAAAGGACATGGAAGAGCAACTGAAACCTCCATTTATCAGGGTGCACAATTCTTATATTATCAACTATAAACAGCTGAGCAAAATCGAAGACAACCATATTTATATCGGTGATAAACGTATACCGGTCAGTGAAAAATTCAGGGATCGATTTATGGAAGTCATCAATAAAAACAGGTTTTGATGACCAAAACGGGTATCCAGCATTTTAAACGCTGAACTGACCTGTCAGAACTTCGCACCTAACGTAAAATAGATAGATCTTCCATCTCCCGGTAATACACCTTTTCCAAGATAAACAAGGGTTTCGGTTCTCCGGGTGAAGTATTTTTTATCTGTCAGGTTATTTACACCCATTCTAATCATATAGTTACCCAGAAATTTATAGGTCATTGCAAGGTCCATTACCTGATAGGGTGGTACATAACCTACGCCTGGATTCTTTCCGGTAGCAGGTGTGTTATTTGCATCCGACCACGATCCTCCCACGGCGGAATAATAAAATGTAGCAGATATATTTTTAAGCGTGTAGTTTATGCCGGAACGGCTAATGTATTGCGGAGCATCTTCCAGGGCTTTTCCGGTCAGATTAACTTTTCCGGATGTCCCGTTCAGATACTTTGCATCATTATAGGCGTAGGATGAAAATATCGAAAGGTCGGAGTTCGTATGCTCATTTTTGAAATTAAGCAAATGAATTTCCAAATAGGCCTCCACTCCATTCGTCATTGCATCTCCTGCGTTGGTCGTATAACTATAGGGATTTCCTGCGGTGTCAGTCAGTGTTATATTTCCAATCCTGTTTCCGTAGTATAATTTAAATCCGCTCACATCAAAATTCAAAATATTCCTGATCTTTCCCCTTATACCAATATCGAGATTATACCCGCTTGCATCTTTCAAATTCGGGTTAATCACTGCGGTGCTTGAGCCAACGATAAGGTTTGCATAAAGGATCGGACGATACGCCTGAGAAAAATTCCCGTAAACATTTATGTTCTCGGTAATCTTGTATTGCGCCCCTATTTCTCCAAGCAAAATATTTCTTGAAGTCGAAAGCGAAACGGGACGATAGTCATTGTACACACTATATTCCGTTCCGTTTTGTGTTGTATGGAGATAATCATACCGGATGCCGGGCGTGATGGAAAGCCTGTCGGTAACCCGGAAAAGGTTTTCGAGAAATACTCCATAGTTTATCGTTCTGAAAAGGAGATTAATGCCGTAATCACCGGTTAGCGTAAGGTCAAAATCAGTTCCTGTGCTTCCCACGCCGTTTTGCCTTCTGTCGGTAGAGATGTTTGAATATTTCAAGCCGCCCGATAAGGCACTTTCCTGACCGAAAAGATTATATTTTCTTATGATCCTTGCATCAACCGTATAGCTCGTATAGTAATCCCTGTTTATCACTCGTGGAGCATAGGAACCCAGCGCCTTTATAATGGTGTCTGCATTTGTTGCCAGGTTGGGATCGGCAATCACCATATTTCTTTGTCCAAACAAACTGTATGCTTTCACATTCAATTGTGTTTTGGAATTCATGGAATAATCAAACATTAAAGACAACAGTTGAATGATGGGATTAAAATAATTTCTGCTTCTGGTGGATTGGCGTGGGTCGGCGGCAAACATTGAATCGGTCAGTGCACCTGCAAATTTCTGCACATAGTTTTCCTGTGAATACTCAATGCCTATATCCATTTTGTTCATTGGCTTATAATGTACACTTGCTTAGGCATTCAGGAAATTATAGCTGGCATTGGGACGCCATCCGTCACTGCTGCGATAATTAAAGTATCCGTAATAATTAAATTTTCCCTTGCCACCACCTATTGCATTATAGGAATTGAATGTACTGAACGAAGCGAAAGTCTGTTGTGTTTCAAACCCAAAAACTTTTGTAGTGTCAGGTTTTCTAATAACATAATTGAGCAT
>DASSGT010000485.1:0-5938 GCA_035693345.1 Puia sp.
ATCATAGACTGTTGTAAGTCTGAATCCCTGACCAGCGTTTTCGTTCATGCGTTTACTGATGGCCGTGATACGGATCCGAAAAGCGGCATAAAGTTCATAAAGAATTTGGAGGAACATCTGACAACCACTGGCGTCGGAAAAATTGCTTCTGTTTCCGGCAGATATTATGCGATGGACCGTGACAAGCGATGGGAACGTGTGAAACTGGCATATGAAGCATTGGTGAATGGAAAAGGCGGCAGCGGAAACAGTGCGTCGCAGATCATAGAAAAAAGTTATGCACAGGATATTTCTGACGAATTCATAAAACCCAGTGTGGTACTGGATTCCAGCGGCAATCCGTTATCTGTAATTACCAGTGGCGACGTTGTGATCTGTTTTAATTTCCGAACAGATCGTTGCCGGGAAATTACAGAGGTATTAACACAGGAAGATTTTCCAGAGCAGGGAATGAAAAAACTTTCGCTTGATTATACCACAATGACTGAATATGACCATCATTTCAAAGATGTACATGTTATGTTTGAAAATGATGATTTAAAAATGACACTGGGTGAAGTGGCCGCAAAAAATATGCTGACACAAATTCGAATTGCAGAGACTGAAAAATATCCGCACGTTACTTTTTTTTTCAGTGGCGGAAGGGAAATTCCATTCGAAGGAGAAAAAAGAATCATGATCCCTTCTCCGAAAGTAGCAACCTATGATCTGCAACCTGAAATGAGTGCAAAGGGAATTGCAGATGCGATCATACCGGAGATCAATCACAAAACAGCCAATTTCATTTGCCTGAATTTTGCCAATGCTGATATGGTTGGGCATACCGGAGATTTTCAGGCTGTTATCAAAGCCGTTGAAACCGTGGACCAATGTGTTGAGCGGGTGGTAACGGCCGCGCTCTCAAATGACTATATCGTTTTCCTGACCGCCGATCATGGCAACGCTGATTTCATGATCAATGCAGATGGAACGCCCAATACGGCTCATTCCCTGAACCTTGTCCCCTATTTTATTATTGATAATCAATGGCATGGAAAAGTTCATCCGGGCAAGCTCGGAGACATCGCTCCTACCCTGCTAAAATTGATGGGATATGAAGTCCCCCCGGAAATGTCGGGTAATCTTTTATTTGATTAAAATCAACCGCCAAAACCTCAGGCATGCAGCTTTAGCTTCTTAAAATTGTCTAAATTACAGGGCAACGAGGTTAAACATGACCGAAGAAGCCATTTTACAGGGTTGTTTGAAAAATCACGCTGCTGCACAAAAGGAATTGTACAACAGGTACAGTCCGAAAATGCTGGCAGTATGCTACAGGTTTGCACATAACCGCGAGGACGCTGAGGATATGCTTCAGGAAAGTTTTATAAAAGTTTTTCTTCAGATGCATACGTTTCAGAATAAAGGAGCCTTTGAGGGCTGGATCCGGCGTATCATTGTTCATACCTGTATCAATCACCTGAAAAAAAATAAACGCTTTAATGAGAGTGTGGATATCATTCAGGCCAGTTCGATTCAGATCAGGGAAGAAAATATTCCATCCATCGTTCAGGCAAAACAAATTGTGGACTGCATTCGTCTGCTGCCTGTAGGTTATAGAACGGTTTTAAACCTGTACGCGATAGAAGGCTATGCACATAAAGAAATTGCAGAGATGCTGGACATAGAAGAGAGCACTAGCAGATCGCAGTATACCAGAGCCCGGCAAATGCTGGAAGAGATTTTGATAAGAAGAAACCTGATACCTGCAGCAAAAGAAAAAAACGACCGACTTACAGCCATCCATTAGATAGGCTGGCCCGACCAAAACAACGTCCCGAATGAAGGAGCGCAATCTATATAACGATGAATTCGAACGGCAGCTGAAAGAAAAAGCCGATCAGTTCAAAATGTACCCTTCAGACAAAGTATGGAATGAAGTGCACAGTTCCCTTCATACACGAAAAAGAAGATTTGTAATTGGGATGAGTTTTCTGATCGGTGGTATTCTTTTTATTGCAGGTACCCAGTTGATTTCACCTGTTCATAATTCCCATAACAAATCCATCACTGCAAAAATCATTACAACGGCAAAACCAGCCGCCAGTGCGAATTTACCAGATTTCACCATTGGCAATTTTGAAGCAGCACCATTGAATAATTCTGTTGATCAGCATGGCACAGACGAAGGCCAGTCCGGAACAACTTCCTTTTTACAGCGCCCGGTAATGACATCCGAAAAAACAGCGGCTGAAACGTCCGAATTTTTGACTGAAAAAAATACGAGTCGTGTTAAACCCATTCAGCCGATGGAACAAACAGTTTCAAAGAAATCCGAAACGCCTGTTTCTACAGCTGATCTAATGGAAAGTATGAAGTCAGTTACAAATAATCCTGCTCCCGATATTATTGCTGCAGACATGATTTCCGAAAAAACAGGCTCCCAGCTTTCACACAATCGCAGCGACCGTTATAGCTGGGAGGTTTATATAACCCCTACGCTCAGTACACGTTACTTAAATGGTATTAATTACCGCACCATGGCCCAGGCTCTCCCTACAGCGCCCATCATGGTAGTACATATTGCCAATGTGAATGGATTTGTTGACAACACGCCGGTATTAGGTTACAATGTTGGTGGAAATATCCTGTATCGCATCTCTAAAAATATTTCTCTGAAAGCTGGTCTGGAATTCAGCTTCAGCCGATATTATATCAATACCTATAATTCAGGTCAGGGCCAGTCAGCAGCTTCATTGAGCTCTTATTTCGGATATGTTGCAGACTCTCTCATCAGCATGTCAAATGGCAGAGGAACGATCGACAAAAATCCGGAACGCTACCAGAACAGATATTATCAGCTTTCCATTCCTGTAGGGGTTGATATGAAAGTAGTCTCCAAGGGTAAATTCCAGGTTCATCTCGGTGCCACATTGCAACCCAGTTACCTGTTGAATACCGATGCCTATGTTCTTTCAAACGACTTCAGCAGTTATACAAAAGATGCGGAAGCATTCAGAAGATGGAATCTGATTGCAGGCGCTGAAGCCTATATATCTTATGGCGCGGGTAAGATCCGCTGGGAAATAGGTCCCCAGGTGAGATATCAGATTTTTTCAACTTATAAGAACAGTTATCCCCTCCAGGAAAATATGCTGAACTACGGCATCCGTTTTGGCATTTCGAAATCTATCTGGTAGTATTCCCTCCATGTATTAATTTTATTGGATGAAGCGAATCTTTATCCTGTTATTAGTTACGTTTCTGATTGATGCCTGTCATTCCACGACGTCCGAAAATCCGGATATAGCTGTAAAAAAAACAGATACCGCAAAAAAAAATTACCTGCCGGTGGCGTATTATCTAAAGGCAGAGATTGCAGGGGTCGATTCTTTTCCCCAGCGTATTATGAAATACCAGATAAGCCAAGGTAAAACAGATTCAGGCATTATTACGACGGCTGTTTTCGACCAACTGGCTAATGAATTCATGAACCCGGAGTTGGACAGTGCTCATTTTGAAAACAAATTCGAAGAGAATTCCTTTATAGACAGGTCAACAAACCTTGTCAGTTTCACATATTCAACAAAAGACACCGGCAATGGGTTAAAAAGAGTGGACGTGCTTCTTTCTCCGGGATCGGGTTATGATAAATTGAATTCTATTTACATGGAATCCATTTCAAAAGACAAAGACAGTACCTTAATTAGTAAAATGTCATGGAAAGCAGGCAGAAATTTCAATATACTTCACATCCGGCAACCCAATAAAGGTCCTGAAACAATGAGTCAGACCATCGTTGTCTGGGACAGCAGAGAATAAGGCATGGATCAGGAAGCATTTCAACTAATAGCAAACAGTATTCCCCTGGAACCGGGCATTTATAAATACTTCGATTCCAGAAAGGACCTGTTATATGTTGGCAAAGCCAAAAATCTACGTAAACGCGTTAGTTCCTATTTTAATAAAACCCTGTCAAATTACAAGACCTATGAACTGGTCAGGCGTATTCATACTATTGAATTCACTATTGTAAACTCGGAACAGGATGCATTCTTACTAGAGAACTCTTTAATCAAACAATACCAGCCGAGGTTCAATATTAATCTGAAGGACGATAAATCATATCCGTTCATTGTTATAAAAAAAGAAAATTTCCCGCGTGTATTTCTCACCCGCAGGAAAATAAATGACGGATCAGAATATCTGGGACCTTTTACTTCCGTTGCCCGGGTACGGGAACTCATCGATTTTATAAAAGCAAACGTACAATTGCGTACCTGCAAACTGAATCTGACACCTTCGAATATTGCGAAAAAAAAATTCAAGGTTTGCCTGGAATTCCACCTGGGTAATTGCAAAGGGCCGTGCGAAGGTTTGCAGACTCCCGAAGACTATGCTGAAGGATTAAGAAAATTAAAAAATATATTAAAAGGAAATCTTGGCCCTGTGATCAGCGGATTCAGACAGGAAATGAAAGAGGCTGCGGGAATCATGGCTTTTGAAAAAGCAGAAATACTAAAAAAGAAAATAGAGCATCTTGAAACATATCGCTCGAGGTCAGTGATCGTAAATGAACATATCGAACGGGCTGATGTGTTTTCGATGTTTCGTAATGATTCTGTTGCTTATATTAATTACCTGATGGTTGAAAATGGAACCATCGTGCAAACGCATACGACGGAAGCTAAAACACAATTGGAGGAAACAGATCCGGAAATCATGGCTTTCACCATTGCACAGTTACGCGATCGCTTCAACAGCAGCGCCACCGAAATTATTCTGCCCTTTGCCATCGAATTTCCGCAGGAAGGGATTTTAATTACGATACCCAAAGGCGGTGATAAGAAAAAATTGCTCGAACTCTCAGAGAAAAATGTGAATTATTACCGTGAAGAAGCAGAAAAGAAGAAAATGCTTCATCTCCAAAAGAAAACACCCGAGGAAAGACTGGAAGTCCTAACCCAAATTCAGGAAGATCTGCAGCTTTCTGAATTACCTACCCATATTGAATGCTTCGACAACTCAAATTTCCATGGCAGTTATCCGGTATCGGCAATGGTTTGTTTCCGCGATGGTGTCGAAAGCAAAAAAGATTACCGGCATTTCAATGTGAAGACTGTAGAAGGTATCGATGATTTTGCTACCATGAGAGAAGTCGTTTACAGACGTTATAAGAGATTGCTGGAAGAGAATCAGTCACTTCCCCAACTCGTAATTATTGACGGCGGGAAAGGCCAGCTGAGTGCTGCTATGGAGAGTATATTGGAACTCGGACTACATGGTAGTCTGACACTTGTCGGCCTTGCGAAGAATGAAGAAGAAATTTTTTTTCCTGGCGACCAGCAGTCAGTAAAACTTCCTTACGACAGCATGAGCCTGAGACTCATCAGGAAAATTCGTGATGAAGTGCATCGATTCGGAATTAGTTTTCACAGAAACAAAAGAAGCCGGGGAACATTTAAAAATGAACTGGAAAATATAAAAGGAATCGGGAAACAGTCTGCCGAAAGGTTATTAAAAACTTTTCATTCCGTAAAGAAAGTGAGGGCTGCCACAGATGAGGAACTGATAGCACTTGTCGGAGCTTCCAAAACAATACTGATTCGGGAATATTTTTCAAAACAGGAAGGGGAAATACAGGAGGGACGGGATTTTTCGTAAGTTGATATGAATCAAAAAAAAAGGGGCCAGAATGGAAATTCAGCCCCGTTTTTAAAATCCAATATCCTATGAAAAACCGTTGTAAAAATAATAAAACAATTCTATTTAACAAGATCCGCTCTTAGTATTTTGAAAATAATTTATCAACAGTTTATGTTTCAAAATGTTAGCGAAGCATAGTAAAAATACGAGATTTCCAAATTTGGGAATAAATTTAAAGAACGCGGGATATATCGACTTAAATTAGAGGTTACTTCTGGATTCAGGAATGTGAAGAAGCAGTTAAATCATTTTT
>DASSGT010000486.1:0-3903 GCA_035693345.1 Puia sp.
GGTATTAGTTTTTTAACCTTCATGAATAGACGCAAATTAATCATGAAAATGAAAAACTAAAACAGGAAAATGAAATTTAACAAGCTTATACCGGATTATTTTTTTCCTCTATATATTCAGGCCTCCGCAAACGCTGATAACCTGGCCCGTTATATAACTGCTCATATCCGATGCCAGAAACAAGGCGGTATCTGCAACTTCCGAAGCATTTCCAAAACGGTTCAATGGAATTTTAGCCAGAAAAGTCTTGGCTCCTTCTTCATCCTGTAAATAATGAGTCATATCTGTTTCAACGAACCCCGGAGCGATGGCATTGCTGCGAATATTTCGGCTTCCCAATTCATGCGCAATGGATTTTGTAAATCCAATAATACCGGCTTTAGAAGCTGCATAACTCGATTGCCCGGCATTTCCCCGGATGCCAATAATAGAGCTCAGATTTATAATTGAACCTTTTTTAGCTTTCATCATGGGTCTAATCACCTGTTTGGTCATATTGAAAACACTCTTCAGATTGGTTTCCATTACTTCGTCCCACTGTGTTGGATTTAAACGCATCAACAAACTATCTTTGGATATGCCTGCATTATTTATGCAAACGTCCACCGTGCCATGTTCCGCGATGACTTCATTGACGAATTTTTCGCAGTCATCATATGACCCGGCATTACTCTTGTATCCCTTAGCCTTCACGCCGAGAGATTGTAGTTTATGTTCAAGTGCCAGGGCCTTCTCTTCACTGGAAAGAAAACTGAACGCAATATGTGCGCCATGTTCTGCCATCCTGATCGCAATGGCTTCGCCAATTCCACGTGCAGCGCCGGTAATGATGACTATTTTGCCTTCTAAAAGTTTCATTTCATCGCATTAAGTAGCTCAAATATATAAACTCGGAAGTTTGCCGGTAAATATAAATATTAAATTAAGCCTTTCCCGTGAACCATGAATTTTAATGCAAGAAAGAATTTATTACTATTTTCTTTGGCTGCCGAAACCTTTCTGGGCAGTTATGGGCTCCTGTTAGGTACACAGACTGCGATCGTTTCCATATTCTATCTGATCGCATCCTTTTGCTTCATAATGGGTATTCTGTTATCACCAAAAGCGGGGCTTCCCTCCCGGCAGGACTTAAAAAAAGATTCCTATCTGAAATGGCCTTTGCTCATCCTGATGTTCGTGCTGGCATACCTGACATCGCGCTATTGGATGGATCAGATTCCATTGGATCCGGATTTCGCAGATATGCTTCCGATTATAAAAGTGATGAACGAGAGGTTTCTGAAAGGTGATTGGAGACATGTGTATGATCCGATTCCTGAAATCTGGAATGGAACCCGGCCCATTTATCTGCCTGCCATGTGGTTTCCTTATGCGCCTGCTGTTTTTATGAAACTGGACCTGCGCTGGATAACCGTGATCGCTTTGCTATTGAGTTTTTCAATTGTTTTGTTCACGATCCGGATTAAAGGGAATCGCTATTTCGGATATGGTCAGATTGCTATTGGTGCACTTTTATTCTGGTGGCTTTTTGCAAGGAATGATGTACACAGTCTGATCAGTATGAGTGAAGAAGGTGTGGTTATTTTCTATTTTGTGTTGCTGAGTCTTGCCGTCATCTCGGATAATGCATTTTTCATTGGATTTCTAAGTGCCTGTTGCCTTTTGAGCCGGTACAGTATGATCGGATGGCTGGTACCCTGCCTTTTATTTTATGCCTTCCGAAAAGATTACCGCAAGCTCATTGTTTTTTCAGTTACAGGCTTATCCTGTTTTATTTTGTTTTTTTTAATTCCTTTTGGATATAAGGCTCTTGAACAGATGATTTCACTGCCATCACTTTACGTGAGCTTTGCGAAACATGTTTGGGAGTTTAGTTCTGAGGTATACTGGTTAAATCCGGGACTGGCGAAATTTTTTGGTCCGCATCGTATAGGAATACTGCATACCACATTACTGATAATGAGTTTTGCAGTGCCCTTGTTGTTTATGTGTTTCTGTTTATTCCAGAAGAAATGGAAGTTTCAAAATATTAATCTTGCCTGCTTTAAACTTAGTCTGGTTGTTTTTTATCAGCTCATTGATGTGCCATATGGCTATCTTTTTTACACTTCATCTTTTGTCAGTTTGATTATTGCCAGCTCACTATTAACTCAGAGTATGGAAGTATGGAAGAATGGAAGAATGGAAGTATAGTGAATCAGTTACTTTCATACTTCCATTCTTCCATACTTTCATACTTTCATAATTGTGCAAGCATTTCGAGGAGTTCGTCCATGTATTGACGATCATTTGAAAGTCGGGGAACTTTATGCTGACCACCCAGCTTTCCTTTTTTACGCAGCCAGTTAATGAATAATCCCTTTGGAACGGATTTTACGAGAGGAGGTCCCAAAGCGATATCTTTATGACGTTTGGCTTCATAATCACTGTTCAGTTCTTTCAATGCTTTATCCAGTTGTTCCGAAAACATGATCATGCTCCCGGGCTCTTTTTCAAATTCAATCAGCCATTCATGAGCACCGTTAGACTGGTCGCCGAAATAAACCGGAGCAGCGGTGTAATCATTTACCACTGCACCTGACTTGTCAGCTGCTGCCACAATGGCTTTATCGGCATTATCCACAATCAATTCTTCTCCAAATGCATTGATAAAATGTTTTAACCTGCCGCTGACTTTAATCCGGTAGGGACCCAATCGCGTGAACTGTATTGTGTCTCCCAGGAGATAACGCCAAAGCCCCCCATTGGTACTAATGATAGGTGCATAGTTTACGCCCAGCTCGACATCTTTCAAACCGATGGTTTGCGGATCCGGTTTTCCATATTCTCCAACGGGCATGAATTCCATAAAAATGCCGTGGTTGGTAAATAATAACATGCCCTCATCACCGGGAGAATCCTGGGCAGCAAAAAATCCCTCACTGGCATTATACATCTCAAGGTAATTGATATGTCCGCCGATGATTTTTGCAAACTGTTCGCGATAGGGTGTAAAAGAAACGCCGCCATGAATATATAACTCCAGCGAAGGCCATACTTCGAGAATATTATTTTTGCCGGTCATTTCCAGAATCCTTTTCATCAGAACGAGGGTCCAGGTAGGCACACCTGATATGGAAGTCACATTTTCCCTGATCGTGGTTTCGGCCAGCTGTTCAATTTTATTTTCCCATTCATCCAGCAGAGCAATATGTAACTCAGGAGTCCGGATCCAGTGACCCCAGAATGGAGAATTCTGTAATAAGACTGCGCTCAGATCACCATACTGTACATCGGCATTTACCTGATGAATCGTGTGACTGCCACCAATAACCAGACCCTTTCCGGTTAGCAAATCAGATTCGGGATACGCGTAATAATACATGGTGAGCACATCTTTCGCTCCGCGAAAATGATTGTCCTGCAGACTTTCTTCACTGATGGGAATGAATTTGCTTTTATCGCTCGTGGTACCACTGCTTTTTGCAAACCAGTTGATCGGTGTATTCCAGAGCAGGTTTTCTTCCCCATCCATGATGCGCTGGATATATGGCTTGATGTCGTCATACTCATGGATGGGAACGGCTTTCTTAAATTCCTTGATGGAAAACAACTTCGAAAAATTATACTTACGACCTATTTCGGTGTATTGGGCAGAAGTCACCAAATCCTGCAATACTTCACGCTGGACGGCGATCGGGTCGAGCACCCATTGTTCTATTTGCCAGCGTCTCATCCTGGCCAGGCGCGATATGGCAGGACTTAATAATTTCAAGTTTCGTTGGTATAATTCATAGAGAATAGCCTGACCCGCCGTTGTATAATATTAAATAACCGGTCTGGATGCTTCTTCATGAAGATAATCTTTTCGCTTCAATTCGAAGTTTCTTCCAAGATACAAACGACGAACCTGTTCATCGGCGG
>DASSGT010000487.1:0-2493 GCA_035693345.1 Puia sp.
GTGTGGCAACTCATAAAATAAAAGGTGAAGTGGAAATCCGGATAAGAGACAATGGTAATGGTATCCCTTTAAAAGTGAGAGATAAGATCTTTCAGCCCTTCTTCACGACCAAACCGACTGGTCAGGGAACCGGGTTAGGATTATCGATCAGTTATGATATCATTAAAGCCCACGGAGGTGGGATAAACGTGGAGACTAAGGAGGGAGAATTTACTGAATTTGTAGTTCATATTCCTGAAGCTTAGCTCATAATGAAAGTTATGGGCTATTTATTTTGCGTACCGGTTAGTAGCTCCTTTTGGAATAGAAGATAGACACGGATGTTTAGTAAAACACCGGAACGTCTTTAAAAGAACCCTTGGTAATTAAAACAGATCCGGGAACGCCATAGGTATTGTTTGGATTACCAGCGGTGATCATAGGCGTCAGTCTTCCTGAAAAATTTCCGCTGATATGTCCCTGACTGTACGAAGTGATATTAAAGCTGATACTGTCCGATGGAACATGCAAAAATTCATCCTGGCCATAATAGCTTAAGACAAACATATCCCCATAGATGCCGGTTAAAGAGTAATTTCCAACCTTTAGACTATCGGTATAAAATGTAAACCCAAATTCTCCGGAGGTGCTTACACAATCAAGGGTGTAAACAATGCCACTGATACCAACGGCTGTTTTGCTGCATCCCAGGTCATAAGCATTCGGCGACTGTTGGTCCGGATTATTCACTGAATTGATGACCGTATTTCCATTCACCATATAAGTCATCGTCGCAACACCCGGATGATTTCCACCCCGGGTTCCGGGATTTTGATCATCAATCATGGCATCCACAATCGACTGCTTTAAGCAGGACGACAAAAACAGGATCATTAAAAAGGCTATCAATAATTGTCTCATGATTCAATATTTTATCAATATTCAACAGCGTCGGATCGTTTGACCTTGTTTTAATCGGTATCTCTTTTTCCAAAACGTAAATAAAATGATATCCCCAGACTTATGTAGTTATCAGACCCGCCGTGATCTATGATGGTTTCATAATGAAGATTCAGATCAAGTGGTGTATTCCCTGCCCTAAACAAATAGCCTGTGCCCGCTGCCAACACCACACCATGAAATTTGAAATTTTGTGTACTGCCATCTACATACGCAGAGGTTACACCGTAAATATTATAGCCAATCTGGGGTTCAACATAAAGCCCGAATCCTGTTCCATTCAGCGAATAACGATAGCCGGCTTTTATAGGCACGACGGCTGTCCCATCCCCGATTCCGTCATCATTTAAGAAAAAGATGTTTGCTCCCATCTCCAGGGTCAGGTCAGCCGCTTGTGAAACAGGAAATACTCCCTTTATATAGGCGCCGATTCCGTAAGAATAGTTACTCGTATTTTTCCCAACCATCTTCATAATACCCAGTTGCGCTTCCCCCTTTATGACTATAAAAAATAGAATGGATGCTAATATTCCTTTCAACATAGCTTTAGTTCATTTGAGGAGATCATTGAATAAAAGATTCGGATGAGAAGTCAGAGGGGTCTCCGGGACGGCCCTTTTTGTATCATGAAAGAAAAATATAAATGAAACACAATAATAACAGATATTTCAAATTGATATTGCGGGTATCAGGATAAAAGTTTGTTGTTCGTTTCATCCCCGCATAAGTAAAAACCCCTAGTTGAAGTTCTTTTACGCAGTGATTTATTGACAGGCATTATCTTTTTATGCTGCTGCAACATGCGGCATCGAAAAATAGCAATTTGTTATTTTATTCAGCGTTAAAGTGTTTATTGTAAATATCCGATCCACCATGAAAATAAAATTACTTCTTACCGGAGTTTCTGTTTTGATTCTTTCATCCTGTGGACCGAAGATTTATCAGGCCGGTAATCTGGAGAACTCAAGAAACAGCATAAAAACCGTCGCCATTCTTCCTTTTCTCGTTTCATTCAAAGGAAAAATACTGCCAAAAGGCGTAACGGTAGAAACCCAAAAGAAATCAGAAGAAAGGAGAGGATACAATATGCAGTGTGCTGCCTATACCTGGCTACTGAAACGGCAGGGTGAATACACAACTGGTTTCCAGGATGTCGATCAGACAAACGCCTTGCTGGAGAAAGCAAATATTCCTTTAGATAGCTTACACCTGATGGACAAAGGTGAATTATGCCGCCTGCTGAATGTAGATGCGGTCATTTCCGGCAAGGCCATTTCCTCAAAGCCTGTTTCTGATGGGGCAGCATTTGCAATGATTGTGGTTTTGGGCGGTGCAGGCACTACCACGAACAAAACGGTATTAACTCTTTCTATTCATAATGGCAACAACGATCTTCTTTGGACATATGATTACACAGCGGCAGGTGGATATGGAAGTACTTCGAAGGAACTGACCAATGCACTGATGAAGAGTGCATCCAAAAAATTCTCTTACAAAACGAATTAAGATATCTGGCAAGATAAGGTCATCCAATAATGTGATAACTAATGTATA
>DASSGT010000488.1:0-4157 GCA_035693345.1 Puia sp.
GTGTTTCCCGCGTGAGTTTTGTGACGTCCACACGGATCACATCAAAATTATCCAGACTACTATCTTCCAGTGGATTCACTCCTTCGGGGTAATTCGCAAGCCGGAGATTTTTTGAATCAAAACCTTCTATGTTTACGATGATGCGCCCCCCTTTTTTCAGGCTCTTCAGATTTGTTTTTAACGCAGCCGCATTCATGGCCACGAGTACGTCGCAATCATCGCCGGGAGTAAATATATGATCGCTCGAAAAATGTAACTGGAACCCGCTCACGCCCGGAAGCGTTCCCAACGGCGCACGAATTTCCGCCGGAAAATCCGGAAAGGTCGCGAGATCGATGCCCATCAGGGCTGTATTGTTTGTAAACTGGCTGCCTGTAAGCTGCATTCCGTCCCCGGAATCTCCCGCAAATTTGATCACCACACTTCTTAATACCTTCTCTGTAGGGTTGGTCGACATAATTCCCAAAGTTAATCGTTTGAATGGAAAAATGAAGTCCGGGATCGTCAATTTTAACCAATCAAAAACGCAGGATGCAGGAAGCAGGAAGCAGGAAGCAGGGATGCAGGATGCGGGAAGCAGGAAACCGTCAACTATTGCTGTCCACTCTTCCCCCCAACCCGGTTTTGTTCATCACTGGCCCCGTTATTTCGTCTTTGCTGCTGATTGCCGTTTGCTTTACCGAAACGATAAGTGAATGTAAAAATCATCCGGCGGTTATCCCATACATAATGAGCGCGGGTGGTTCCTTTGTCAAGATTCGTATAACCGGTAAAACTCATGAGATAAAGAGGATCCCGGAGATTTAGTTTGATAGATCCCTTCCCTTTCAGAATCTGTTTGGAGGCCCCAAGGGAAAACATCCCCCGGCCATCTGCCAGTATCACACTGCTTACATAATCTTTTGCATAATAGAACCCGCTCAGTTCCCCGGTCCAGCCTTTTTTAAAACTGTATTGCGTGTTGAAATTTGCATTAAAGGATGTAAAACCGGCATCGACATTTGTACTGTCAATAACTCCCTTATAATGATTGTTGAACACATTTAAGAATACGTTTAGCGTCCAGGCTGGTGTTATTTGTTTACTGTAATTGATGGACAGGCCTATATTTCTCTGTGACGCGACGTTCTGTGTGGTCAGGTATGTAGTATAATTTGAATCATTGGGTTCTTTCACGGTGATCAGCACATCGCTGATGACAGCGGTGGTCATCGTATAGTTAGCGGATATATTCCATACACCCTTGTAATTGTAACTGAGCTCCACATTATTGCTGAACTGCGGCAGGAGATCCGGATTACCCTGCTCATAGTCGTACCGGTCCAGCTGAAAGCGAAAGGGATTAAGACTTTGGTAAGAAGGTCTTTCAATCCTCCTGCCGAAGGATAATCCTAATGTGTTATTATCGTCCCGCTTGTATGTGAAAAAAGCTGTCGGGAAAAGATCAAAATAATGTCTTTTAAAGTTTACATTTTTTACGGTCTGATTCCCGATTGAATTGGTTTGTTCCGCCCGAATGCCCAACTGGATCGTTAATTTATTGACATGCTGTTGCCAGTTCAGATAAGCGGCATTGATATTTTCCTCATAGATAAAATGATTACTGATGCTGGTGTCAGACTGCCATTTTTGTATATCCGAATTAAATAATGAATAATTCGCATCGTTATCCGTTTTTACATAACTCGATTTGATGCCTCCTTCCAGCGTAATATCCTTGTTCAGTATTTTTTTATAATCAGATTTAATACTGTAGATGTCAATCATGGAGGGTAGCAATCCGTTCAGCAGATAAGGATCTTCTGACGGAATGTTGTCCGCATTGAACAAATAATTATTGGAGTAAGCTGAACCTTGTGTATTATAGAAGATATAATCCGCATCAACGGACAACTCACTGCCTTTATCGTCCAGTTTATGAAGCCAGTTGGCATTGAATCCCACATGAGTCTGGGGTGTCTTATTCTGCGATTGTGCAAGATTGTATTGAACAAACTGATGCAGGCTGTCGTAGAGATTGGCTGTGGAGGCAGATGTAAAACTTTCCTTGTCTATCGTGCCGTTGACGGCGATTCCGAATGTATTTTGTCTGTTGGCAAAAAAATCAATACCTGCACGGAATGTCTGACCACGGTCTGAGTATCTTCCGAAAGTATATTGGGAAGAATATCTGTCAAAATCGGTATTGGCATTTTCCCGGAGGCTTTTATCAATATTGATTTCATTGAAACCTTCCCAGTAAGAAAATCCATAAGTACCGTAAAAATTGATCTTTCCCTTGTGCCAGTTGAAATTGAGACTGTTGGTATTCTTAAAATATTTTGCGATGATGGCGCTCGTTGTCAGGGATCCGTTAAAGCCTGCGTTTTTATTTTTCTTGGTGATGAGATTGATGACACCTGAATTTCCAGAGGCATCATATTTCGCCGGCGGTTGACTCATGATTTCAACCTGGTCCAGTTGATTGGACGGCATATTCTTCAGATAGTTGGCCAGGTCCGAGGGATTCAGATAGGTTGGTTTGCCATCGATCATAATGATCACGCCCTGCTTACCCTTGAGACTGACTTTTCCGTCGTTGTCCACCATAACTCCAGGAGATTTTTCCAGTACTTCCAGCGCCGTGAGACCACCATTCGTCGCAGAGGCATCCACGTTTACAACTGTTTTGTCGATCCTGTTTTCGACCAGTGGGCGTTTACTAGTGACCGTTACAGTACCCAGTGAACTGCTTGCCGTGTGTAATGAAATATCAATTGGAGGCATGTCAGGATGGGTACTGCTCAACTCAAAGGGAGGGCCATACCAGTTTTCGAAACCAACATGACTAACGGATAAAAAATATTTGCCTGCTGCAATATGGTCAAAAGCAAATGCGCCTGATTTGTCGGATAATGCAATTTTTACAAGGGAAGAATCGGCTTGTTTTAAAATTGAAACCGTTACGGCATCCAGCGCTTTCCCGTCACCGTCTTTTACAATGCCGTTGATCTTCCCATTTCTTTCCTGGGCGAAAGAGATGAGAAAAAAGAATTGTAAAAGGGAAAGGATGGCCAGCGTTCTCATATGCAAGGTTGGTCCGAAACTGCGTTAAATATGAAAACGTTTTCTTGAAGTAAAAACCTAAAACAGGACAGAGGGAATTATAGAATTGTAACTGGCAATATTTTCATGTTCTCACCCTTTACGGGGGAGGGTTTGAGCTTAAAGCGTAAGGCGTAAAGCTTAAAGCTAATACTAGTGTTGTTAGTGAACGATTCTGACATGCAAAAAACAAAATTGTCTCGAACGTGCGGGACAATTTCAGCTTTACGCCTTCCGCTTTACACTCTGCTCTTTGCGCCTTGCGCTTTACGCCTTTCGCCTTCCGCCTTCCACCTTCCGCTTACTGAAGCGCCTGATAAATGTTCTCCATAATATTCCCTCTGACATTCAATGATGAAAGTTTTGAACTTTCCTGGGGGTTTACACGGTTGGAAAGAAAGATAAAAACGATTTTTTTAGCGGGATCAGCCCAGACACATGTGCCGGTAAATCCGGTGTGACCAAATGTGAGCGGGGACGCATCCGCACAGGGGTAAGGTTCTTTGCGGGTGGTATTATCTTTTTCAGGTTTGTCGAATCCGAGACCGCGGCGACTGATATCGCTGTGGTAGGCAGTGAAATATTCGATCGTTTCCTTTTTAATATACTGATGTCCGGCAATCGTTCCTCCGTTTAACAACATCTGCATAATGACGGCCAGATCATAGGCGTCGCTGAATAATCCCGCATGACCCGATACCTCGCCAAACATCGCCGCACCCGGATCGTGCACATCACCGCGCAGGAGTTGACGACGAAATGGTACTTCCTGTTCCGTGGGTGCAATCCGGCTCACAGGAAATCTTGTCCTGGGTCGGAACCCTGTCGTGGAGAGGGACATGGGCAGATAAAAATTCGTGTACGTATATTGATCCAGTGTTTGTCCGCTGAGCGCTTCTACGATTTTTCCCATGAAAATAAAATCATTGTCGCTGTACACATATTTACCGATCGGCCCCAGTTTGCTCGTAAGTATTCGCCGGTACATGGTATCTTCCCAATCGTTGCGGATATAAAGATTTTCTGCCACCCGGATGTTATGCGTACTGTCTGTCACAGAAGCGTAAATTCCG
>DASSGT010000489.1:0-6123 GCA_035693345.1 Puia sp.
GGTGCCAGATATTCATTCATCAGGTCTATGAATGCGTTTCCTCTGTGCCCTCCCAGTGAAATTTGTATACGAAGGTTTTCAAACATTTTTGTATTAACCACCTGTAACTGACTCCTGAGTTCTTCAGCCTGTTCTTTTAAATCATGCAGCTGATCGGATGAATCCGTGCTTTCAATGAGAAATTGAATAAGGTCGAGAACATGAAATTCTAATTCATCCAGCGCTTCTGTACGGGCGACGAAATTCCTTTCAGGGAAAAGGTCCCTGTCTTTTCCGATGGCCTCTATAAGAGTTTGCATCTCCCGCCGTATTCCGTTTTGCAATGGAATGAATATTTTAATCTACTGCAGCAGGTTGAAAATAATGGAAATGGTGATGATAAACAGGGTAAACAAACCAGCAAGAAAAACGTAGTCGGCGATGTTTTCAAATACCAGACTTTTTTTAGGTCTCCGGACTGACAAAAAAGAGAATATACAACTGGTCATAAAGAGCACCATCGAAACAGCGGTGACTTCATCGATCAGTGTATTTTTATCCAGCCTCAGGGACTTTAATGAAGTAAATACCACGTAACATAACCCGAATAGAGTAGCTGAAGTACTCAGGATGTGCGAAGATTTACCGTTTACTTCTCTCATTGCCTGAACGGGACTAGTGATTCTTAATTTTTATGAAAAAGATTTTTGTCAGATCAATGTAATTAAATATTGCTTTGGAAGTATGTACCGTACCATCTGCCCCACCAGTCGGATTTAATGGCAAAGTACTCCAGCTATGTGAATAGTCAAAAGTATAAAGTGTTGTCGTAATATTATTCGGCACTGTCCAGGTGTAATAGAATTCAATATTACAGATCATCGGACCTACCGGATGAATCATCCATCCATAATTCGGATAATTGATCGGAATATAATCACTTACCTGTGAGTACTGCGCAGGGGTTTGATCGGTCAGAGTACCCGGAATATATGAAAGGAGATTTGTAATCTTAATGTCCGTAAGCACAAAGCCCGGTATCGTATCAAAAGTGATATAGATCTGACCGGAATCCCTGGCGGGTACGGGATAATTTACTCCCAGCGAATAGGTATAAACCGTATCTCTGGTCACCACTGTATTTGTCCTCACAACCGTATCATGCTGCAACAAAGTGTCTGTTGTTGTCTTGATAAGAATCATGGTATCATGCCTGACCTGAATTACGGTATCGAGATGATTGTCATATTTTATAACTGTATCCATATGAATGGCTACACGGGTAGATGTGTCAGATTTCAAAGGCGACATATAGATAGTGTCGTGTATATCATGTATGACATCAATCTTTTTAGTACAGGAGTACAGGCACGCGAAGAAGGCGACAGATAGGAGGATTAAAAAGTATTTCACTTGTTAAGTTTTATGATGCGATGACGGGTCCGTCGATAGGTTGGAAATTGCGTGATAACGCGGAGGTAATTTCAGATTTTATCGGATAGAATGCGGGTCTTTGGAGGAGTTGGATTTCGTCAGTTGTTGAAACTGTGTGCTGGCAGGATTTGTAAAAGTAGGCAATTTTCTCCCAGATTTAAAAGCGTTTTCAAAATTAATTCTCCACAAACCTTCTCCAGTTGTGGATTGTAGCGAATCGTGCCTAGTATTTTTACTGTCGCACGACTGGGAATTACGGAAAAAACGTTGATTGCCTATTTCTTCTGCCGGGAACAGTTTTTGCCTAATGCTGCATATTCCGGGATTTTCGGAATGTAAATATCAAATCATGTACCCCTTCTGCCGATTTATGTCTGTTGTATTTAGAAATGGATTTTGTTGCATCATGATACTGATGCTGTCCGGCTACGGCTTCGGGCAGGCAGACTCCGTTAAGCAGGTCGAATCCGCTAAGCAGGTCGACTCGGTTAAACAGGTTGACTCCGTTAAGCAGATTGACTCCGTTAAGATGAACCCCGTTTTGAAACCGGAAGTCTATAAGTTTAATTACAAGGTGGAAATACCGGTGACTGTTGTTGGAATCGGCATTAACCTGTTGAATTTTTATGGAATCTCAAAAAAACCAAATTCAACGGAGGAGCAAATCACATCCCTCAATATGTCCAATATTCCTTCTTTTGACCGTGGGACGGCGCATGCTTATTCAAAGTCGATCGATCAGGCCAGTTATATACCCTTCTGGATTGCTATTCCCCTGCCTTTGTTTTGCGTTGTCGACAAAAAGATGCGAAAGGATTTCTGGAAAATCGAATTCATGTATATCGAAGCGCTGGCTTTTACAGGGCTTTTTAACACGACTGCAGTGAATCTGACAAGCCGTTACCGGCCTTTTACTTACTTTCCGGAGAGCCCGATCAATAAATCGGTTGCGAGTAATGCAAAAAATTCATTTTTTGCCGGCCACGTGTCAACGGTTGCTACTTCGGTTTTTTTTATGGCGAGGATATACGCTGATTATCATCCGGATTCCAAATTAAAATGGGTGTTCTATGGTGCCGCCGGCGCAATAACGGCAACAACCGCGGTCATGCGCAACCTTGCCGGCATGCATTTTCTTTCCGATATACTGTTGGGTGCTACAGTGGGTGCTTTATCAGGAATACTGGTACCTGGTTTCCACAAAATAAAATCGGGTAAGCCTTCGCATTTAACCATTTTACCATTTGGCGGGAATGGTGCGGGATTCACTGCGATATACAGGATATAAATGTCTTCGGCTTCGATAATTAGTCATTGAGCGTAGCGTCAGTCCTTGTTCAGATTCGTTTCTACAAACTGGTCATAGCTTTTTTTAAATTCCTGGTATTTGAATTCACCATTCACCGGTTTCTCTTTTCCGGTTTCGGCATTATTCACCAGTTCAAAATATGCCTGCGGAAATTTGTTGGAGTATAATTTGGGAAGAATGCCGGCACCCGACAATCCGAAGTATAAAGAAAATATGATAAACAATGAAAGCAACAGAAATAATCTGTCCTTAAAGGCGGCCATAATTGAAAAGGCAGATTTATTATCTCCTTCCAATAAAAAATGTCTTTTGAAGATAGCCAACAATAGAAAAACAAATACCAGGATCAGCGCGAAACCGCCGGTCCATCGGGCAATCCGTGGTTTGAAGGTAACCTCCACCATAGCGAGACAGAATAGTACAATACTCAGATAAGCAATCAGGATGAGTCTGGCGAGCATTTTGTTTTTTACATTGATGATGCGAAACCAGTGCCTCAGGCGGGTTAAATAAACCAGTGCGAGTATCATCGCCGCTGCTACAAATATCCACTCGATAAAAGGAAAATAAATTTGAAGAGTTCTCAAAGTAAAAATGATGGCCAGGATGAACAGGACAAAAAATTCAACAGCCTGTTCGGTTCTGTTCGGCTCATGAGCCCGGAGGGACTGAACAAACTGTATAAAAAATATGAGGCCAAACGCCATACAAACACCACTGATGATGGGAATTCCGTAGCTGTTTTGAGCCATGGAAGCGAATCCGCCCATGATCAGGAGCACCGTCAACAAATAGTAGACAGTATTATAACTTTTCATTAGTTCGGTATGAAGTTTATAAAATTTTGCTTCCAGTCCAGATATCTGTCAAATGCCTGCCATTGATTATCCGCGTCCCTGCGTTCTTTTGTCCGGCTGTCTTCCCTCAGTATGATTGCCCGGCAGATGAGATCCTGTGATTCAGTCAGTGTTTTGGGAATTGAGGTTAGCGCCCGGTAATAGTTACCTTCCCCGGCGATTCCTTCAACCTTCGCCGTAATGCCTGAAAATTTATAATCCTGTGGAATATCTCTCAGGAGATCGTCTGCCCCATTATTCAATTTCTCGCTGCCAATTTGTGACAAAACGCGGATTTGCCCCACCCTGCAGTCTAATTGGGGTGTAAGGGCTGTAAAATCAATTTTTGGAGATATGGCATAAATGGAATCCAGATAAACAAATGCCCTCGGATTACTATCCTGATGATATAATTCCTCTGCCATCTGCTGGTAAACGATCGTACGGTAAATTTCTTCAAAAGAAAATTTACCAGCCAGCAAATTTGCTTCCGGGATGTTACCTGATGTCGCCAGGTTTAAGCAGAGATCTTTCATCATGTTCAGAAAAAATATTTTTTCCAGATATTCATATTTGTCCGAAGACGCCGTGATATTTTTGAGATCCAGCAAATGAAAGTATTTCATACCGTTGACCGTGTCACGCCTCTCAAAAGCGCGATTTGCCAGGACTAAATAAAGAAGATTTCTATCGAAAGATTTTCCTTCCGGATGCTGATCCACAAAATTTAATATTTTAATCAGCGCTTCATCCGGCATGCGATAGGGCTTCGAGTATTGTTCAGGCGAAATTTCAGTTTTCCATTCGTAGGCCTTGGCCACCCAGAAGTGCAATAACTGAAGATCATCCCCTGTCCTATAATATGATTTCAGCAGATCCTTCCTGACCAGATAATTAAAAAAATAGTCTGTATGATAGGACCAGCTAAACCAGCCGTCACGGTAGTCAGGATAATTCAGCAAATTCCTTCTTTTTACATTGCCGGTTCTTACTCCATCTCCATTATATACCAGGGACGAGGATTCCGTTCCTTCCAGGTAGGCGGGATCCAGTTTGGCTTCCAGCAGAACAGCCTGGTCAAGCCAGCCATCCAGCCGGTTTGTATCTACAGGCATTTTCCTGTCGTACCAGTATTTGGAATAAAACATGGCCTTCCGTTTGTTATTCAAAGCCAGTGCATAATTCATGGCTGAAGGATCCTTCATGGTACGTATCACCTTTTCATAATCTTCTTCCATAGCATCAAACACAGATCGGTCGCAGAGACAGAGGTTTGGATACAATGTTCCGCGTGTAGAACGGTAATAACCCGTAATGATATTGATCTGGTACATATGCGAGATATAACCGGCACGTATAATCGCATTCCGCAAAATCGTATTTGGCGGATTATCCACCGTATGAGTAACGAGCCATTGCAGGTATTCAGGTACACGGTCCCGATGTCCATACTGATAGAGGTACTCGAGTATGTTCAGATGATTATTCAATATCCGGGGCAATTCAAAATAATCATGTTCATTATTATCCAGTATTTTCTGAAAACACCAGAACACATTTTCCATATCGCCGGCGGCTGCATATAAAGAGGCCAGTGTATGATAACCTCCGTTGAAATCCAGGGGCATTCTTCCATCCTGTTCAAAGCTGCCTTTGGGGTAATAAACATTGAATATGGTATCTCCCTCTCTGATCGCTGCAGGTGAAATTTCCTTCAGCATGGCCAGCATTTTATTTTGTGTGGCGTTGCCTACTGTCAGCCACATTTGAACCGCCGTATTTAATTCAAAGGGAACCGACGGGCGGTACATGTTTTTGTTCTTATAAAAAATCATCGCCTGTTCATAGTCATTGTCTG
Source organism: Puia sp. (assembly GCA_035693345.1). Taxonomy (GTDB): domain Bacteria; phylum Bacteroidota; class Bacteroidia; order Chitinophagales; family Chitinophagaceae; genus Puia. The sequence continues at coordinate 5,417 of DASSGT010000489.1, forward strand.
CAATGGTCGAAAGCAGCACCCGTTTGATATCATCCGGCATAAAATAATTATCCATTGCCAGGAGGATCAGAAACCGGTTGGTCTGTGCCAGCCTGATTTCAGGTAGCAGGCTGCTATCCTTGCCCATCAGGTCATGGGAAATCATTTGAACCACACCTGCTTTCAGGGGTGTGTTCTGTGTTTTATTATATGCGAGAATCTGATTGTACACTTCATTGGCCAGCGTCACCCGGTTTTTTAATTCAAGTGATCCCAGATAGGGCATGATGGTTCCACTGTCATGCCTTTCCTGAAGGAGTAAATAAATAGCTTTTGAAGGCAGGTCCACTTCTTCGCTTTCAATGAGTGTGTTTGACTGTGACTTTACTTTTTCAATCACCCGGATATTTTTTTTCTGGTCTGCATTGTACCAGTAAAATCCGCTCAGTACCAGCATAATCAAAATAGCGGCAACGGCTGCGATGCGTCGCGGCCCGTATTTCATAAAGGCACGGGTGACGAACTCTTTTCTTGCACTCCTTTTGAGAAATTCGCGTATATCCGACAGTGTATTTGCTGCATGTTCTTTCGCCAATGCAGGATCTTCCCTGGATTCTGCATAACGCATGATCCATCCCGAATTGGGTTTACAGTTCTTATACCAGTTTTCAAAATAACTCAGCGGCCCTACAGGTAAAAGATACCCCCTGCTTTTACCGCTTTTTTTC
>DASSGT010000490.1:0-4964 GCA_035693345.1 Puia sp.
TTCACTTATATCCTTGTCACAATTGCTCTAATCACCCTGTATTTTGGCCTTGTACATTTGATACTGATAGCGGCTAACGTTTCAAAGTCAGCGCCTTCAACAGTTTACGGCCTTACTTCAAAGCGACAATTTGCACTTGTTACGTTGGGACTTGGGTTGCTTAGTGTCATTTTCGGTTGGCGGACTTTTCGTAAATCCGCCAGTCATACCGGCATCCTTAACGGGGGAAGCTGGCCTATTGTAGCAATCGTTACCGGGCTGATGGCTGTGATAGGCGGCGTATTAAATTTAGCAACCGCAAATGGTGGTCCCGGTAGTGGCAATGGTGTACTCGGTAGCGCCCAGGCTCTGGTACTTGGGCTGACAGGTATGCTTCTTGGCGTATTGGCTATAGTTCGTTTCAGACGAAAAAATCTTAGCTCATAAAAAAGGAAGCCGGTAGCGGTCATGCCTGACAACGACTTTTCAAATGAAATAATGAGTTTGAAAAATAGCTATACGACAGATTTCGTTACATCTAAAGATGGAACCAAAATCGGTTACAGACAACTTGGTAGCGGTGCAGGACTTTTACTTGTACACGGCGGAATGATGAGTTCACAGAATTTTATGAAACTTGGCAAACATTTGTCAGGCAAGTTCACGGTCTATATTCCAGACAGGCGAGGACGTGGCTTAAGCGGTGATCACGGTGACAATTACTGTCTTACAGCTGAAAGCGACGATTTACTGGCAATTATCAAAAAAACAAAAGCAGAAAATATCTTCGGGCTTAGTTCAGGTGCAATCGTTGTACTGCAAACTGCACTTGTAGAACCTTGTGTTAAAAAGATTGCCCTCTATGAACCACCTATTCCTGTTAATGGAACAGAACCTGCTGCCTGGGTTGCTGGCTATGAACATGCAATGGCTGAAGGAAATTTAGGAAAGGCAATGATAAGCATTGTTAAAGGGACAGGTGATAACTCATTGCTTGGTAAGCTGCCTGGTTTCATGACCATTCCTTTTATGAATTTTGCGATTAAAGCAGATGCAAAAGACAAAGAGGGAAACGGTAAAAATGAAGTGTCATTAAAAACATTAATATCAACCATGCACTTCGACCCCAAACTTGTAAGCCAATCAGATGATATCATAACCAACTGCAAAAACCTCGGAGCAGAAGTATTGCTTATGGGTGGACAAAAAAGCCAGCAGTATTTAAAAGCCGCGCTTGACGCATTAAATTTCGCTTTACCAAAATTAAAACGCATAGAACTTAAAGGGGTTGGACATTTAGCTGCCGATAATGGGGGTAATCCGAATGTTGTTGCAAAAGAACTCAGTAATTTTTTCGATTCTAACCATTAAAAGCACGAACCGCTAATAAGAGCATTGCCAATGAATGAAATTATGGATCGCATTCAAATTCATCACGTTCTCGACCTGCTGTCATATGATATTTCATTTTTATTGAACGATAGCATCTTAGATGGACACAGACATATTCAACAGCTGGTAGATGATTATAAAAGTGGCAGGAACAAGTTCATGAAACCGGGCGAATCTTTATTTATTGCATTGCTTAGCAATAATGCCGTTGGAATTTGCGGACTAAATCAAGATCCATATAATGACCCCGCTTATGGAAGAATAAGACGGCTTTACGTAATGAAGAACCATAGAGAATCAGGCATCGGACGAACGCTTGTGGAAGCGGTAATAAGACAGGCAAATGGAAAGTTCGAAAAATTAGTATTAAGAACGAACAATCCCATTGCAAGTAAATTTTATGAGTCTCTGGGTTTTAGAGTGACAGTTGATATTTTAAATGCAACACATATTAAAGAATTTGAAGTGAACTGACCAAAAAATTTGAAAGCGGTTCAAGAAGGAAGCAACAGCGCCTGGCAAAGTATTGCAGCAAGCCGAAACAACAACGCAAACGATAGTCAAAGTAGAACGGAAACAAATGAAAATAGCATTAATCTTTGCTGTGGAAAAGCTTATTTAAAAGGCCGCCCTGTCGGGCGGCCGGTTTTTCACAGATTGAATTCTAACCTGGGAAACATAAGAAGGGACCTGGGACAATGACGTAAGTTGAAATGAATCCAGACAGAAACAGCACTCTGCCAAAGAGCGCGGCCCTGCGAATCATCACAACGTTACCTGCAACGTTCCCTGGTTGCCGGGAACATCGGTTGCAATGGCGTTGATCTTGCTTCCAGACAGCGGGCTGTTCGCCAGCGTAGCCGTATAGGTCCAATCAATTCCATTGGTCTGTTGCACCGCATTGCCTTTTTCAAGCAGCGTCCCGCTGGCAGCGTAGATTTCTACCTGCACACCGGTTACACGAAAATCGTCCACTGCACGAATCGTGATGGTGTTTCCGATCGCACCTGTGTATGCACTGGTGTCGATGGATTTTACCACGGGAGGAGACATAAAATCTTCCACCGCACGGGCGTACAGATTTTGTCTGGGTTTCAATGCCGCCTGATAGGCGTCACGAATACCCTGATCTGTACCTGTCATTACCGCTTTACCGTAGCGCGTAGCCAGCAGGAATAGCTCCTGTGTTTTTGCCTGCGCAGCGGTTGCAGCGGTTGTTCTTTCTTTCGGCGCTTTCGCGACTACTGTTTTGCCTTCCCAGTCACGGAATACGAGTTCCTTTCCGAGAATGCCACTTAACTTACCAGTTATGACGCTGTTCTTTGAATGTGCCATAATTTTGGGTTTTAAATAGTGATTGAATTTTGTTTACTCTATCAAACCATGCCTGGCAGAGGGTTTCCGGGTTTGCGCTTCCCGGTCGCCCTGCGCAAAAAACTACCAGACATTGATCGATAAGTCAAATCTAGAACATCCCAGGTCTCTTTTTTTTGATGTTGTTTCGTTCTTCGGGAGCTTATGTGACGGGCTTCGGGAATCGATGCCACGAGATGTTTTTTTACCCGGAATATCTCTCTTCCTCCTCTATGGGACCTCTTTGGGTCCTCTTTGCCTCCCCGAAATCCGGGGAGAAACAGAGGAGGAATAGGGGTTCATGATGGGATCTGTCCCGATGAAAAGAAGTATAAAATATTTTTCTAAATTTAAATTATTTAACCCTAAAGCAACTTGTATAATGATTCCTTTTTTTATTTGGGAAGACAGAAATCTTAAGAAAATCGATCTGATGACGATCACCGCCTTAAAGATCGAAGGCAATTATACCAATGTATACTTTTCAGACGCATCGTATCATATGGTGCGCGTTTCCCTAAAGAATGCTCTGAAACTTTTACCCCCGGATATGTTTATTCGCGTCAGTCGCAATTGTGCAGTATCCATATATTTTATTAATGAAATTCGACCAGATGAAATCATCGTACAGGATCAGTCTGTAACTGTCGGTAAAGGGTATTTCGAATCGATAAAATCGCAGGTAAAAATTCTTGGAAATAAAGATTATCCCGGGGGTTCCCAGGATGAACAAAATCCCAATGACGATCCCGATCTTGAAAAAGAGGATGATGATGACGAATAACCGATGAACTCACGAATCAGATGCCCGACATCAACATGTTTTACAGGTGTAATCTTGCTGAGCGACTGAGAAATAAAACGCATCTGGACTGTGTGGCAGTCTTAGACAGTTTACTGCTCGGGAAAATGGCAAAAATGTCTTTGGATTTTTCGGTTCAAAGCATCATTCACAAAAAGGGAGGAGTTGGTGATATAGAGATGCTTCCATCCTCGTTCAGGAAATCAGAACGGCAGCTGCAGCGTAGATTTAAATCTACGGCCAAGGCAAAAGTAGGAATTTTATTTCCGGCACAGTATCAAGTGCAGCAACGTTGACGGCAATTTAGAACTCACTTTATTATACTAAATATTAAATCAATCAACAATGAAATCACGCAGAAAATTCATCGGACAAAGTAGTATAAGTCTTCTCTCTTTATTAACCATTCCAGTTCAAGCACTTTCAAACACGACATCTGACTTTGACGGATTGGTAGTTAGTGATGCGGAAGGAGAAAAAATAAGAATAAGGGATGGCACAGCCATTGTAAGGATCAAAATAGCAAAGGCACAGGGATCACAATCTATTTGTTTTTTATCTGAATCAGTCAAACCTGGCGATGGGGCCCCTGTTCATAAACACATGAACGAAGACGAATTGCTTTTTTTTCATAAAGGGTCTGGCCTATTTACTCTTGGTGAAAAACAATACGAAGTTAGTGAAGGGGCGGTCGTCCTAATACCAAAAGGAGTTTGGCATGGTTGGCAAAATACCAGTAGTGAAAATACAGTAGTATGTTTCGGCTACTCACCGGCAGGATTTGAAGGTTATTTTAGAGAAGTAGGAACACCTTTTGACCAACCCTTTACTCAAAAAACCATGGAAGAAAGGAGGACTATTGCAAAAAAGTGGGGGATGATTTATAAGATGTGACACACTCGCCCTACAAAAACTTGAAATATCACTTTCAGATGGGGATTTAGAACAAAAGGAATAGCCGAATTCATGTCTATTTGTGAAAACGGCCGCTAACAGCAGTGAGTTACTAATCCATCACTAATTCCGGCAAGCCCACTAAAACCGCGAAACAGTACTTTTTGTATCAGGAAGTAACCGGTGAACCTTTAGTTAACTTTTCTTTTGATACCAATCTGTTACCAAAAATGAAATTGGGTGTTTTGTTGATTCCGGTGCCTGGATTACAGGTTATATATAGTGATTCGGTATTGATTTTCTCTAACTTTAAGCTGTCTGCGATCTAGGGGGCTTACAATATTTATTAAACCCAAACTTCTACTACCATGGATAACACACAAGACAGTAATGCTTCAACAGAAAAAAAGACCATTGACCTGTTCATTAAACTGGTCATGGTGGCTTTACTTATTACCTGGAGTGTTATGATAGTATTGCCTTTTGCAATGCCCCTTTTGTGGGGTGTTATCCTGGCTATTACATTATATCCTTTATTTAAAAT
>DASSGT010000491.1:0-10709 GCA_035693345.1 Puia sp.
TCACCGAAGCTTTAGTGTAGGTGAGCCAACTGTCAACTGCCAACTGCCAACTGCCAACTGCCAACTGCCAACTGTCACCAAAGTATATCAGTGATAAAGACCCCCGGCGGCAGGTAAAGCCCCTTCAGGCCCGTTTTTAGGGCTCCTTCCACATTAATAAAGGCATCGTCCACGAACAGCGTTTGTTTTGGATCCAGGCCGTTTTCCCGGATGATCAGCTCGAAACCGCCGAGATCCGGTTTGCGGTGACCCATGGAATGGGAAAAATAAGCTTTTTCAAAAAGATCCTCCAGCTCGCCGTCAAAGGAATCCCGGTAGATCTCCCTGAACCTGTCATAATGGATGGCATTGGTATTACTGAAAAGGAACAGCCGGTACCTGGATTTGATTTCTTTGAGCAGGGAAATCCTTTCCGGTGGAAATTGAAGCAGCAGGGCGTTCCATGCGTCAATGACCGCTTCGTCACTAATCTCAACTGAATCGTCAGTTGATTCGTCGGTAAGCAGCTTTTTTATTTCCTTTAGAAATTCTTCATCGGATATTTTCCCGGACTCATGATCGCTGAAAAAAGAAGCCGCAAATCCATGACCGAAATAATTTTCAATATTTTTTATACCCAGTTTGGAAAAAGCCTTCAGGGTGTGCTTCACGTCGATGTCCATGATCACACCGCCTAAGTCGAAGATGATATTTTTTATATTTTCCACATTTTATGCTTAAAGCCCAAAGCCTAAAGCCCAAAACCAATACAGTTTTCGAATATATGCTTCACGGCAGGATCTAGAAATTATGATTTTTATTGTTTTAAAATTTTTCGCAAACTCCCTTATTCTCAAATTAGTTTTAGGCTTTAAGCTTTGGGCTTTAGGCTTAACTAGTCTTTCACCTTTTGCTTCAATTCAGTTTTAGGCTTTAGACTTTGAGCCTTAGGCATAACTCCCGTAAGGTCCGCAACCATAACATCCCTAGAATTACCTCCTGCAAATACTTTAAACGCTCCCGGATCATACACCCATTTCAAATCACTGTTTACATACTCAAGATCTTTCGTCGTCAGACTGAAACTGATTTCTTTGCTTTCTCCTTTCTTCAGATAAACTTTCTGAAATTTTTTCAGCTCTTTCACCGGCTGGGTGATCGTGGCCACCATATCCCGGATATACAATTGTACAGTTTCTTCGCCGTCAAAATTTCCACTGTTGGTGAGCGTTAGTTTGACGGTGACAGGCTGGGCCGGTGAAATGGTCGGCGTACTGAGTGAAATCGGACTGTAATTAAATTTCGTATAACTCAGTCCGTATCCAAAAGGATACAGCGGATCATTGGACATGTCCAGATAGTCTGATTTGAATTTTGTATTGGCATCGCCGGTTGTATAAGGACGACCGGTATTTTTTGCATTATAATAAATCGGGATCTGTCCCTGGTTCAGCGGAAAGGTCATTGATAATTTTCCGGATGGATTGTAATCGCCAAATAAAACATCTGCAATCGCATTACCGGCTTCTGTTCCCGGAAACCAGGCGTCGAGTATAGCACCGACATGATCATTCTCCCATTTGAGTATCAGCGGTCTGCCATTGAATAAAACGACCACCACAGGCTTGCCAGTTTTCACCAGCGCCTTCAATAAATTCTCCTGACTTTCAGGAATCGTGATTTCACCACGACTGGATGATTCTCCGCTCATATCAGCGGCTTCCCCAACCACCGCAACCACCACATCTGATTTGTTTGCTGCAGCAACCGCCTCGTCTATCATCGCCTCCGCCGTTCTCGTTTCGGGATCTATCTCAACGCCTAATTTATTTGTGCGGAACACGAGCATGGTATCGTCCGAGATATTCGCTCCTTTGGCATAATTGATACTTACATCGTGGGCCACATTTTTTATTCCCTCCATCACAGTGACCGATTTTGAGGGATCGCCCGATACAGACCAGGTGCCCAGCATGTTCCGGTGATTGTCAGCCAGCGGACCGACGAGTGCGATGGTCCCGGATTTCTTCAAGGGTAATAGCTGATCATTATTTTTCAACAACACAAAACTGTGTGCCGCTACAGAGCGCGCCATTTTGCGATTATCCGTAGAGAGTAGTTCTTTCACCGCCCTGTCTGCATTCATCCTGTTATAAGGATCTTTAAATAATCCGAGTTTATATTTTGCTTCCAGTATGCGACGACATGCCTGATCAATTTCTTTCTGTGTTATTTTCCCCGATTGCAAAGATTTTTTCAAAGTATTCAGGTATCCTTCGCTCACCATGTCCATATCTAATCCTGCATGCAACGCGAGCGCGGAGATCATTGATATGTCACCCATACCATGCGCTTCCATTTCACTAAGCGAAGTATAATCTGAAACCACCATGCCGTTAAACTTCCATTGATTGCGCAAGAGATCCGTCAGCAGCCATCGGTTACCCGTGGCCGGTATACCATCAATTTCATTAAAGGAACTCATTACGGATCCGCAACCTGCATCAATCGCCGCTTTATACGGAGGCAGATAATACTGGAACATTTTAATGCGGCTCATATCAACCGTATTGTATTCACGACCGCCTTCTGCACCACCATATAATGCAAAATGTTTTACACAGGCCATCACCGTTTCATTATTGTTCAGGTCCTTGCCCTGATAACCATGCACGATGGCGGCTGCGATCTGGGATCCCAGGTAAGGATCTTCCCCCGATCCTTCTGAAACCCTTCCCCAGCGGGGATCACGTGCGATGTCAACCATCGGGGAAAAAGCCCAGGCGAGACCGTCGGCACTGGCTTCACGCGCAGCGGTTCTGGCCGTTTTTTCAATCAGATCCATGTCCCATGTACAGGAAAGTCCCAACGGTATTGGGAACATCGTACGGTGCCCGTGGATCACGTCCAATCCAAAAATCAGCGGGATATGCAATCGTGAATCTTTTACAGCAATATCCTGCGCCTGCCTTACTTTATCCGGGCCTGTGATACCGAATAAACCACCCACATTTCCGGCGCGTATTTTATTGTCAACGTCCTTGCTCACCACAGTACCGGTAACAGCACCGCCGGGTATGACCAGATTGAGCTGACCGATTTTTTCTTCGACGGTCATTTTGCTCATGAGCGTCGTGATATATTCATTCATTTTGGCATCCTGCGCCCGGGTCAGGATAACAGAGATCAGCGCAATAAAAATCACGGGAACTTTTTTCATGTCGTTTATTTTGATAAGTAGGGGAAAATTTCTTTTTGCCAGATAGCGTAACCCTTTGCGTTCATATGCAGATTGTCTTCCAGAAAAATATCCGTCATGATCGAACCATCAGGATTCAGCATCTTGTGGTATACATCCACAAATGCAGTATTGGGTATGATAGACAGATAAGTCTGGATAAGCAGGTTGGCCTTTTCCATTTTTTCCTGTAATCTGGCCCGGCTCGGACTCGGCTTGATGGAAACATATACTATATTCTCACCGGGCAGTCCCACCCGGATGGTTTCAAATAAAACCCTGAAGCGTTCAAATACCGAGTCTGCTGTCACGGTATCAGAAGACGCGAGATCATTGTCGCCGCAATAGATCACTACCTGTTTTGGATGATAAGAAATGATAATGTCGTTAGCATAGCGGATCACATCGGGGAAAGTAGATCCGCCAAAGCCGCGGTTGATAATAGGAAAACCGGGGAAATAATTATTTATATCCGTCCATTTCCTGAATGAAGAGCTGCCCACAAAAAGAATAGCATGCGCAGGCGGCGGATTTAATTTATCCTGATTTTTAAATGCCTGTATTTCATCCGCAAAGGGCTGGGCAAAACTTTGTAGTGATACAAAAATGCATATGATGAAAAGAAGATGTTTAAATAATCTCATGGTTGTTTATTATTTAAAAGAAAAGCTAACGGAACCTTTACTTCAATCGGTTTTGTTTTTTCTGACAAGCCATTTTCGTTGAAGGATTCGATAGAAAAATAATACGTTCTCATTTTGTCCATCGGTTTAAAATAATACTGGTTGTCGTTATATACCATCACATTATTATATAATTTATCAGCCGAGACGCCCCAGTATATATTATAACCCGTTACATTATTTACTGAGGTCCATTTAATGAGGGCGTTGCGCGGATCATTTTCACTGCGCAAAACAATGAATTGTTTTACGGAATCCGGCTTCTGTCCCGCTCCTTTTCCAAAAACACGCAGACCGCTGATGGCAAATTTACCGGTTGGCATGTGTATGTTCTCCAATTTTATATAGCGCGTCCGAATCGGATTTGCAAGTTCCAGGTATTCATGGGGAATATCTGTTTGATTATGACTTTTGTCGGCCAGCACGCTCCAGGTTCTGCCATCCGAAGATTCCCACAGAATATATTGGTGATAGAGGCCGGGAATTTTTCCAAGAAATGATGAATCCACATCCTGGTCAGCATAATTAATCTGAACGGCAGATACGGTACTCAGGTTTCCCAGGTCGGTTTGTATCCATTCATGTGCGGCTCCGGAAACCGCACTCCAGTAAGTGCGAATGTCCTCATCTACGGCGTTATTGGCGGCATAACCACCGAATGTGGAGGAAACCTGAACAGGTTTATTATAATTCAACAGCATCCACCCCGCGAAGTTTCCTGTCATATGATCCTTTTTCTCCGCGGGGAGGAACTGGGGATAATCACCAAAAGCGGTATTCGCATACAGAACATCATCGCTGTCGAATCCTGCCGGCCAGATGCCGAGTCTTCTTTCGAAGTTATTTTTCACATTCACGACGATGGTGGATATATGCCACCAGTTTCCAAAAGGATCCTGGTAAGTGGATCCATGGCCCGCACCTCTGGCAAAACCACCAGGCTTATATGAAAACGGATTACTCGGCTGATAAGTAAAAGGTCCCATTGGATGGTCCGCAATATATACGCCGTCGCCATAACCCCTGATCTCCGTACCCGGACCGCCATATTGCAAATAATATTTTCCGTGATGTTTATTCATCCACGCGCCTTCAATAAAGGGATTCAGAAAATTATTATCGTTGTATTCTCCAAACCGTTCCCAGCCATGTATGTCATCGTGCAGTCTGATGAGTTCCTGATGTTCACCCATCGGCTGCAATGTTTTCCGGTTAATTTCCCATCCATAAATCGGATAGAGATTACTGGAACCATGGTAGAGAAAAATCCTACCATCATCATCCAGAAATAATGCCGGATCCCATGCGCCTGCCTGAAAAGAATCTACGGCTTCCTTCCATTGATCCGTTTTTGGATTGGTGCTCATCCATAAGGGGAAGTTTTTTGCATAGGTTGAACCGATCACCAATAATGTGTCGCCCAGTACCAATGTGGCTGGTGCACAGAGATCATCATATACGTGATGCCAGGGCTTTAAAAATGACCGGTGTATAAAATGCCAGTTCAGCATATCACTGCTCCACCAGTATCCCCATTGATTGGTTGAAAATAAAAAATAATCGCCCTTATACATCGTGATGACGGGGTCTGCCGTGGCCCGGTGACGACCCGCTTCTGAAAAATTCGGAATAGGCGTGTATCCGTAGTCAATGTTAATCGGGTTACAATATGTTTTTTGCTGGGCTTTTGCATTAAAAAATGTACAGATGACTATCAGAAGACAAACGATACTTCCATGCAGTGTAAAGTTTTTTTTCATGCAGCCAAACGAATGGGATGCTAAGTTATTTATTAATCAGTGGCTGGAAATCTAATTTTTGCAAACCATGCTGTACTTCTTCACAGCTCATGAATAATTTCCATAAAAGACCTGAACGATAATTTTCGATCATCGCAACAATAGGTCCTTCATCGATGGCAATGTAGCTGCTGGCATACCAGTTTTTTGTTTCATTGAAAGCATCTGTGAATCCGTATTCTCCCCAGATTTTACTTCCCAGATCATAATAAAAATGCTTCAGCGCTTTCATGGAATATTCAGGTGTGTAGGGAAAGGAAGAAAGCGCTGCCGTGGGACTAATCGTTCCGAAATCATTATCTGGGGACTGTGCATTGTATCCGTCGTAGGTGTCGCTTGCCGTCAGGCCCCAGCAATTTTCTGCATAACCCTGAAAATGTTTCGGATTGGCAACACAGTATTTATAATTAATCAGCGATTGATTCAGATTCTGCTCCCAGTAATCCGCATACCGGTCTTTTAAACCGTGAGGGTTCAATCCCATAAAACTATAATGTGAAAAAAACAACGGACCTCCATACGAAGGACCCAGGGGCAGTTTAACACCGAAGTATTCTTTTCCATTGACAAAATCATTGTTTACGGCCCAGCATTTCCTGTATACATTTTCAGTGATGGGATAAGTCGGGGATGAGGCGCCCAGCACATAAGTAATCAGGCATTCGTTCCAGCCACGGATTGCTGAATTCATGCTCCATCCGTTATTGGGACTCCAGTGCCAGTAATAAATATTTCCCTGGTCACGTTGTTGCCAGTTCCATTCTACTTGTGTCCACAAACTATTGATGCGGTTTCGTAATTCCCTTTCCAAAGAATTATTTTGGTTGAAGTATTGACGTGCGCATAATAAACCTTCAAACAGGTAGGATGTTTCAACTACATCGGCGCCATCATCTTTTCTCGAGAAGGGGATCGTAATACCGGTCGCCCCATTCATCCAATGCGGGAAAATACCATGGTAACTGTTCGCCTTACTTAAAAATTTTACTGATTTTAATAAATGTTTTACGGCGGTGTCCCGACTGATCCAGTGACGTTCGGTGGCGACAATAATGGCCATAACGCCGAATCCGCTTCCGCCAATCGTTACAACTTCGTTTCCATAGGCGGGCGTTACGTTACTCCGTTCACGGGTGAGACCGCTGACCGGATCTGCGAAGTCCCAGAAATATTTGAATGTTTGTTTTTGTACCAGGTCGAGGAGGGCGCTGTCGGAGAGGGGTTGATGGCCTGCCCCGCGCAATGCGGGGCTGATGGCTGACGGCTGATGGTCAACTGGGGAATGGCCTGGTAATGTTTCCTCGACAGGTACAGCAACCTGCGCGAATGAAAATGTGAAGAGTGATAAAAAAACCCAGCTAAAAATTCCTTTTTTTAAGAAAGAATCATGCATAACTATTTAGTTCAGATTCGGAGATTGAAATCCAAGGCTCTTCATACCTGTTTTTATTTCCGGGCTACTCATAAACAGGTTCCACAAAAGACCCGAACGATAATTTTCGATCATGATGATTTCCGGTCCCTGGTCGATGGCAAGATAAGAATTCGCGAACCATACATTGGTCAGGTTGAATGCATCCACAAAACCATAATTACCCCAAATCTTGTCACCCAGTTTATAATAAAAAAACCGAATGGCATTCATGGATTGTGTCGGAGTATAGGGGATAGAAGATATAGCTGCGGTCGGAGTGATTACACCATCGTCGTTGGTTGGTGAGTGAGCAACATAGCCATGTAAATTGTCATCGCTCGCTGTGAGTCCCCAAATGGAACTGCTGTAGCCATTGTAATTGCCATTATTATTTACGCAGTATGTAAAATTTATCAGGGAATGGTTCTGATTCTGTTGCCAGTAATCTGCATATGTGTCGGTCAGATTGTTTGGGTTGATACCGAGAAAAGAATAGTGCGCAAAAAACAATGGACCACCATAGGGCTCACCCAGAGGAAGTGTGAATCCAAGGTAAGTAGAGCCGTTTTTAATTGCGCCATCCCTTGCCCATCCATGATCATAGACGATTTTAGGAATACGGTTAGAATCCACAGCAGATGATGCCGCCAGTGCATAAACAATCATAGCTTCATTCCAACCATTGATTGGCTGATTTATAATAAAACCAAGAGTTGGACTCCAATGCCAGAATAATACATTCTGACCGCCCTGCCGGAACCAGTTCCACTCAACGCCGTTCCACAAACTATTAATGGATGCACGCAGTGCAATTTCGGTTGGATCACTGCTGTTGAAATATTGGCGGGCAGTCAGAAGGCCCTGCATCATATATGAAGTCTCTACCAGATCAGCACCATTGTCATTGGCGCTGAACGGAACAGTTGCACCGGTCGCGCCGTTCATCCAATGAGGGAAGGCCCCATGATACCGTTGTGCTTTATTGGTTAAAAAGTTGACGATCGTATCGATTCTTGCGAGAGCCTGTGCGCGTGAAATAAAATTTCTTTGTACACCTACGATCATCGCCATGATACCAAAGCCACTTCCGCCTGTAGTCACCACATCGCCGGAAGTGTTTCTCTCCCTGGCAAGACCGGAAACCGGATGACCAAAGTCATAGAAATATTTAAAAGTCTGTTGTTCAATCAACGTCAGTAACGCGCTGTCAGTTAGCTGTGGAAATTTATCAGTTGAATCGATCGAAGTGACAAGTGTTACGGTAACGGGCTCTGACAAAGTCGCGCCTTTAACCGTTTTCAAACTTGAATCAACGCGAAGAATATAACCAGTGATCGGTTTTAAATCCGTGGGAGTAATATTCAGCGTACTATCATTATCATAAGTAAGATTGAGTGAGGTAACACTATTTCCCGCATTATCCTTCAGCGAAATACTGCTACCGGCAGTACTTTGATTTATGGCACCACCCGCAAAAGTCATTTTAATAACTGGAGGAGTTTTTACATTAAAAAAGGCAAAGCCTCTGACTATGCCGTTCACGGCCACGGACTGTAAAGTAAATGTTCCGGGATTTGGAGGTTTTACATTGTCATTTTTATTGCATGAAATAAAACCGATTAATATAATAAGAAAGATTTTATCCTTCATGCACAAAAATTTAGGAAGACGATAGTTAGTGAATAAAGAGGCTACCTTCAAAAGGCAGCCTCTTTATTTTATTAAATTGAACGCGAATACTAGAAACCTGCTTTTTCCAACAGATATAAAGAATTCACGTCAACTGCATTTAGAGCAGAATTATAAATTCTTAATTCATCCATAGCACCCTGCAGATTGCCAGACCATGGTTGTGGCGATCCTATACTCGTACTGATGGTTGGTGTAACAGCCTGCGGAAAAGCTCCCAGAACAAATCCCTGTGGCTTATTTTTATAATTGATATTTCCAAACGGAGTCGTTGCCGAACCGTCTGTCCAAATCTTATATGGGGTGGGTTTATAGCCCCAGGCGGAATTAGCTGAAATAGCAACGCCGTTTTTATAAACTGTGAATTCTGAGCTCGCGCCGTTGTAAGTGAATACAAACTGAAACCAGTTATTCAAACCGGAGTCAACAAACATTTCCGGAACGATTCCCTGATAGGCGGTAGCACCGGTACTGTTAAACCCTGCATGGACTCTTAAAGAATCTTTAGATACAGGAGTAAAAGGCTCAAAATCCAGGTGCAACAGATTCCAGGAAGTGGCCGTGTCATACATAAACAATAATCCCTGAGCTCCCTGTCCGGCTATATAATTGGGAGTAGTATCATTGATTGGTTGCGATGGTTGTTTCACCCAAACAGACATGGTAAAACTTGTTAAGGTTCCCAATGTTCCGGCATTGGTGAAAGTAACATAACTATTTCCACCACCCTGATAAGCCTGTCCCTTGACCCCTGTGGTAAATGATGCCCCGTGATTTGTTCCGGATAGACCCTGTTTCACATCATTGTATGATCCGTTAAATGGAAAATAGGCGACCAGGCTACTGGAAGCAATTTGTGCTGAAGAATCATAATTACCCGGATTTGTCGGTGGTTTAGGAGGCGGGGGAGTATTGTTATTATTACTACTCTTACTACATGAACTCACAATGCTGGACGCAATAATTGCAGACCCCAGTAAGAGTAGGCTCAACTTCTGATTTACTTTTTTCATACGCTTGTTTTTTTTGAATTGTTAGAAAAAGATCGAGACTATTTATATTGTTAAATTTTAATAACCCGGATTTTGCGTAAGCTTCCCTCCGCTTAATGCAATTTGCACGCCAGGGATCGGAAGAATTTCATTCTTCCCGGCAACAAAATTTTTCCCTGCGGCATTTAAAACGGAAGCTGCTCTTCCCTGCCTGACTAAATCGAAAAACCGGTCATGCTCTAGTGCAAGTTCCACATGGCGTTCCTGCCATATTGCATTTCGAAGATCAGTTTGATTTGAAGCCAGTGTATTATTAAGGCCCGCACGCTGGCGAACCTGGTTTAAATCTCCAATGGCCAGTGACTGCTGATTTAATTCATTCGCGGCTTCTGCATGTAACAGAAGAACTTCAGCATAACGCAATAAATGAATATTTTTTTCTTTCCTGTCACGATTTCCAAAATATGGCTCAACATTATCATTTCGTTCACTGTGGTATGCCTTATAGTTATAAAATGAATTCTGAACTTTCGACTGGCTTGGAATTACAAACCCATCCCAAAGCATGGCACCATAAGGTGCATTTGGATCCGGATTGATCGTGATGATCGTGGCATTTTTCCTGATCGTATCTTTCGCTTCGTATGAATTTAAAAGAGTCTGCGAAGGTGTGCAAAATCCCCAGCCTAAATCACCTGTCGGATAATTAAAACCCGGATTGCTCCATCCGCCACCCAGTGCGCGAGGTCCCTGGCATTCGGAGTATAAGGGAACACCTGCGTCCGTATTACCATACGAACCTGTTTCAATTTCAAAAACGGATTCAATATTATTATCTCCTACTTCACGCCAGATGGTTGAGTAGTCCGGAACAAGTGCGTATCCTTCAGTCATGACTGACGAGGTTAGGTCCAG
>DASSGT010000492.1:0-2258 GCA_035693345.1 Puia sp.
GTTACAAATCTCAATCGATCAAAGTGGCGGGTTTGTCTGATATTTCTGTTGCATTGGAAGAAAGTACCGCCGAATTGAATGAAGTGGTTGTGACTGGAAACCGGGGGATGCCAAGAGTTAAGACTGAAAGCCCTGTACCCGTAGACATTGTCAAACTGAATTCGCTGGAAGAAACGACTGCAAGGCCGGATCTCGAATCACAACTGAATATGGCTGTGCCATCTTTTAATTATAACAGACAAAGCGGTGCTGATGGATCTGATGCCATTGACTTTGCCAGTCTGAGAGGCCTCGGCTATGATCAAACGCTGGTTTTAGTAAACGGAAAACGACGGCACCTGGCTGCATTCGTAAATGAATTTGGAACCCGGGGTCGCGGTAATTCGGGCACAGATCTGAATGCCATTCCTGAAGCCGCTATTGACAGGGTAGAAATTTTACGGGATGGTGCGTCTGCACAATATGGATCTGACGCAATCGCAGGCGTAGTTAACCTGATCCTGAAAAAGGACGTAAATAAATTATTGGTTGTGGCTGGCTATAGTGGATATTATGATCATAAATATAATACGCTGAACAATGTGGATCCCTCTCAGTACTATACGGGTTCGCAATTTGATGGCCAGGCTTTTACACTAAGCGCAAATTATGGACTACCTATTGGTCATAATGGTGGGTTCATAAATATCGGAGCAAACCTGCTAACGCAGGGAAAGACGTACAGGGCATTACCCGATACAAACTGGTCTTCCAATCCAAATTCCAAATATGTGGCACCATATCTGGCGGATTACAGAAGAGCATTTGGTGACGGCTCTTTAACGACTGGTGGTGCGATGTATAATATGGAAATTCCTTTGGCCGGAACCAAAACTACTTTCTATTCTTTTGGGGATTATAATTATAAACATTCCAATGTGTATGCCTGGACTAGAAACTTTTATAATCACCCCGAAAAATTTCCAACCACCCCGGACGGGTCACTGATATTCGTTCCAAGTATTATGCATGTAGCAGGACCTGCGAGCAGTACACTGGATACCGCCAATGTATTTTATAATCCGCAGGAAGATGTTTACATCACGGATATATCCGATGCAGTTGGACTCAGGGGAACCGTTGGCAAAGGATGGGACTGGGATCTAAGTAATGTGATTGGTTATAATGACTTTCACTACTGGGGCAATAAAACATTTAATGAAACGCTGCCACAAAACCAGGTAGCTACCAAAACACGGTTTGATGATGGTGGATTCAATTACCTGCAGAATACCGCCAATCTGGATGTGAGCAAACATTTCAGCTCCATTGCGCAGGGATTGACTTTCTCATTCGGCGGAGAATTCCGATATGAGAATTATAAAATTTATGAAGGTGAAGAAGCTTCCTACCAGGCCTATCCGGCGGGCGGACCAACAGCTGAACGATATTATCCGAATGTAGGTGAAACCAGGAACATCGCGTCAGGTTCGCAGGGATTTCCGGGATTCAGGCCAACAGATGAGGTGAATGCTCATCGTACCAATGTAGGTGTTTATGTGGAAGGAAGTCTGGATGTAACAAAAGAATGGCTTGTAGACGGAGCGGTGCGACTTGAAAATTATTCTGATTTTGGTTTTGTAAATACCTACAAGTTTGCCACCCGTTATAAACTAACTGATAATTTTAATCTGAGGGGATCGATAAGTACAGGTTACCGTGCACCGTCCCTTCAGCAGATCAATTTCAGTAATATAAATACCAATATCGTGGCCGGCTCACTGCAATATATATGGCTTGCACCCAATACGAGCCAGGTTGCGAGAGCTGCCGGTATTCCTCCTTTGAAACAGGAAACTTCCGTGAACTATAGTCTTGGATTTGCATGGAAGGCTGCACCGAATTTTACGGTAACCGTAGATGGGTATCTGATCACAATGAAAAACAGGGTTATCTTCTCCGGACAATTTTCAGCAACACTTCCGCAGTTAGCTCCTTACATCCCTCCGACACCTCCGTTGAACTCTGTTCAATTCTTTGCAAACGCAGTAAATACAACGAACGAAGGTGTCGACATCGTTCTGGAATATAGTAAAAGGTGGGGTCCGAAGGGACTAAAAATTTTATTAGCAGGAAATATTCAAAACATAACAATTGATAAAATCAATGTGCCTGGTCCGTTGAATGATAACTATTTTGATCAACAGACTTTTTTCAGCACCCGCGAGCAGGCTTTCCTGATAGCATCCGCTCCACGTTCTAAATTCTCGCTTAACCTC
>DASSGT010000493.1:0-5800 GCA_035693345.1 Puia sp.
CGCGTACAACATAACCCGGTCCCAGACCGATCAGTACGCGAATGGCATTTTCAGTTTGAATCATCTGACGACGGAATCCCGGAATGGCGGCAGCCGCAATCGCTTCCTGTTGCTGAGCCTGCAACAGGTCCAGCTCAGAAACATATCCGTGTTGAAATTTATCTGAAATAATCTTCGTGTTTTCTTTCCTGCCTACCAGTGTATTCTCTGAAATCAGTATTTTGTTATCCAGGTCCCGCAACAAAAAATAGTCGGTGGCCACTTCGGCTACCAGACTAACCTGTAAGGCATCCCGGTTGGCCTTGCTGGCAAGAAATTCATCCACAGCAGACTGACTTTGAAGACGTAGTTTCCCCCAAACATCAAGCTCCCAGTTCAATACACCAAATACATTCAATAATCCACCATCTACCCCTCCAACGACTTTGGTCGCTTCGGATCCTGCCTTCCCGCCTCCGGCCATGGCCTGATAACTTAGCTTAGGATACATGTTGGCCTTTACTGCGCCTGATAATGCGAGTGCCTCCTGCATTCGTGAAGCAGCAGAGAGCAGGTCCCTGTTACTGTCGATTGCCATTTTGATCAGGGTTTGCAAAGCTGTATCGTGGTAGATTTCAAACCAGGTAGCCAGCGCAGATGTATCCATTTTTGCAGCATCAGGATACGTAATACCCGATGGTGTTGCCGGCCTGTTATATTTTTTCCCGACCATGCAACCGGTAAATAGAAAAACAGCCATCAACAGCAAACCATATGTTCCTTTCCTTTTCATTCTCTTATACATGTTGGGTTGAATCGGATGATTTCGTTTCTTCTGGTTTAGCTTTTATTTTTTTCTTTCTTTCTATCAATACAAAAAAGGCCGGAATTAGCATAACACCCAGCGCAGTCGCTGCAATCATGCCGCTGAATACCGCCATCCCCATCACTTTTCTGGACTCCGAGCCGGCTCCCGATGCTCGCACTAGTGGAATCACCCCCAGGATAAAGGCAAAGGATGTCATCAAAATGGGCCTGAATCTCAGTTTTGCTCCCGCAATCGCTGCTTCCATTACTGTCATACCTCCTTCTTCCAGTTTCATCTTTGCAAATTCAACAATCAGGATGGCGTTCTTTGCATTCAATCCGATCAGCATGACAAGACCGATTTGCGCAAAGACATTATTTACATAACTATCCGAAGCCAACCTGGCTAAAAACAATCCCAGCATGGCACCCATGATGGCCCAGGGCGTACCAAGCAAAACGCTGAACGGCAGGCTCCAGCTTTCGTATTGAGCAGCCAGGATAAAAAATACAAATACAAGCGCCATGACGAATACAAATCCACTCTGACCTTCAGCTGCTTTTTCCTGAAAAGACATATTACTGTAGGCAAATCCCACCCCCTTTGGCAGAGATTCATTCGCTGCTTTTGCCAATGCGTCCAAAGCCTGTGAGGACGAATACCCGGGTGCCGGAGATCCGGAAACTTCGGCTGAACGGTACAGATTAAACCGGTTTGTATACAGAGGACCGACAGTGTCTCTGACGATGGCAAGTGTTGAAAGCGGGACCATATTACCGAGCGGATCGCGGATGGAAAACTGGCTCAGGTCGCCGGGTTTCATTCGGAAAGGCGCATCCGCCATGATATAAGTCTTGTATTGCCTGCCGAATTCATTAAAATTGTTTACAAATGAACTTCCTAAAAGGCTTGATATGGCACTGTTTACAGAATTCAGACTCAGGCCGAGTTTTTCGACTTTATCCTTGTCAATAATGATACTTTTCTGCGGAACATTTGGACGAAACAGGGTATAAATACTTCCTATTTCGGGGTGTTTTTTGGCCGCAAGAATAAATTTCTGCGCCTGATCGCCGAGGAAGGTGGGAGACTGACCGGACCTGTCCTGGATTTCCAATGTGAAACCTGCCGCATTCCCCAATCCGGGAATGGGTGGAGGACTCACGGCGATAATCGTTCCTTCCGTAATACCCAGGGCGCATTTTTGATTCAATTCTCTGATTACTTCCTTCGATGTTCTTTTTCGGTCATGCCAGGGCGTTAGTTGCACAAAAACGGTTCCGGAATTATTTGAATTGGTGCTCGAGAGAATACTATATCCGTTGATGACGGTATAGGATTGTATTTCCGGTATTTGTTTTATGATGGATTCCAATTTACGCGTAACGGAATCCGTTCTTTCAGAAGAAGCTGCATCCGGTAACAGGGCACCCATCAGAAAATATCCTTCATCTTCCTCAGGGACAAAACCTCCGGGCACTTTTTTCAGTAATGAGCCGGCAGCCAGAGTGATCACACCCAGGATGACCAGCGAAATGATTATTTTTCTTGCGAAGAATCCGGCAACCCGTGTATACCCGTTTGTAAATTTGTCAAACCCCCTGTTGAAAGAACCGAAGAAACGTTCGAGTAAATTCTTTTTCTTTCCCTCTTTTTTTGGACGCAGGAGCAATGCCGCCAGCGCCGGGCTTAAGGTTAGCGCGTTAAAGGCGGACAAACACACGGATACTGCGATGGTAATTGCAAATTGCTGATAGAGCCTTCCGGTAATTCCACCTGTCAGGGCAACGGGAATAAATACCGCTGAAAGAACAATCGCAATGGCCACAACCGGTCCGGCTACCTCTTTCATGGCCTTGCTGGTGGCTTCTTTCGGACTAAGTCCGTGTTCAATTTCATGCATAACAGCTTCTACCACAACAATAGCATCATCCACTACGAGTCCGATGGCAAGAACCATCCCCAGCAGTGACAATACGTTGACCGAAAATCCAAGCAGTGGGAAAAATATGAAAGTACCAATGAGAGATACTGGAACTGTCAGCAAAGGAATCAGGGTTGCACGCCAGTCCTGTAAAAAGATAAACACCACGAGAATCACCAGTACAAGTGCTTCAACTAATGTATGCAGTATTTCATCAACTCCTGCGCTGACTGCCTGCGTCGTATCCAATGAATACGTATAATCGAGATCGTCCGGAAAATTCTGTTTCAGTTCCTCCATGGTCTTCCGAATACTGGCAGCCAGGTCAAGTGCATTACTGCCGGGAACCTGATATATTGTGATAGCAGAAGCGTTACGGCCGTTATAACGACAGGACTGTGAATAATTCTCTGTTCCCAGTTCTACCCTTGCAACATCACTGAGCCTGACCAGCGCGCCGCTTGTACTCGATTTTAGGATAATCCTGTTAAATCCTTCAACACTAACCAGCCTGGATTGTAACTGGGCTGTATAGGTATTCTGTATACCCGGAAGTGCAGGGTTATTACCAAAAGATCCTCCAGGATAAATATTATTGTAAACTTTTAATGAATTGGTTACATCTTCCACTGAAATACCCAGTGAATTCATCCGGTCAGGTTTCAGCCAGATACGCATTGCATATTGGGCGGCACCAAAAACGACCACATCTCCTACCCCTTTCAGACGCTTGATCTGATCGACCACATTGATATATGAATAGTTATTTATGAATTGTGCGTTATAAGTATTATTAGGTGAATACAGAGACACAATCATCATGGGGAAAGCCAGAGATTTCTTTGTACTTATGCCGAGTTCTTTCACGGGTGCGGGCAGACTGGGCGTCGCAATAGCCACACGATTTTGTGTCAGCATATTGGCATTATCCAGGTTCGTACCGACTTCAAAAGAAACCTGAATGGTTGTGCTACCATCATTGGCATTGATGGATTGCATATAAATCATATTTTCAACGCCATTCACCTCCTGTTCAATCGGCGTTGCAACAGACTGTTCCACATTCACGGCATTGGCACCGCTATAGGTACCTGTGATTTTGATCATCGGAGGGGTAATGCTCGGGTATTGTGAAATAGGAACCCCTTTTAAAATCAATACACCCAGGATAATGGTAAAAATAGATATTACCATTGCGACGATCGGCCTCCTGATAAAAAACTCACTCATAGGTTATAGTTGGAAACTTTTTTTTCTGGAATTACTCTTTCGATGTGGAATCATAATTCCATTTTAACATGACCGGTCTTACAACCATTGTTGGATTTAAAAAGGTACTGCCAACTATGACTATTTTGTCGCCTTCCTTTATCCCGTCAGTAACTATCCAGTTGCTTCCTACCCTGCTGCCCACTTTGACTGTTGTCGGTTTTACTTTATTACTGTCTGTAAGTAAGAAAACCTGGAAAATATTCTGAAGCTGATTGACAGATTGCTGAGGTATAATGACAGCATTATTAAATTCGCCAGTCTTAAACCGGACTTTGACATACTGTCCGGGCCTTAATAAACCGGACGTATTTTTGAAAAGGGCCTGTATAAGAATAGATCCTGTATTTGGATCTATCTGCCGATTGGTTAATTGCAAAACGCCTTTTTCACCGAAGAGGGTACCGTCTCCCAAAATGAGTTCCACCGGAACCTCGCTGAAATTATTTGCTTTGGGATCTTTCCTGTATTCACGCAGAAAATTCAGGTAATCATTTTCCGAGATCGGAAACCGGACCCTTACTTCACCCAGCGATGAAACGACATTGATTCCGGCACCTGCAGAAATCATTTTTACATAATCCCCAATCTGCACTTTGGATATTCCAATGATTCCCGTAATGGGTGCAGTGATTCGCGTATAACCTAATTCAATTTTTGCATTCGCCAGTCTCGCTTCGGCAATTTTTACTTCATTTTGTGCTGAAATATAAGCGGCATTCGCATCATCCAGGTCGCGTTTACTCAACGCATTCATTTCAGTCAGTGGTCTTACTCTGTCAAGTTCAGATTTCCTGTTTTGCATCTGGGTTTGCGTTCTCGCTACTTCAGCTTTGGAGGCTTCCACCGAATTAATAAAAGGCTGATCATCTATGGTATATAACAAACTTCCCTTTTGAACCAGTGAACCTTCTTTAAAGTAAATGCCTGTAATCCAACCTTGTACACGGGGATCAATGTTTACATCAGAAAGGCCGTACACCTGCCCTACATATTCACTATATACCGGTATATTTTCTTTTCCGGCAACGACAACATTCACCTCCGGTGAAACTTCGGCTTTTTTTTCCTCTTCTTTGCAGGAACAGACAGATATCAGCAGAGAGCTGATTACCAATCCTTTTTCTAGTATGGAAGGCATGCAGAAGATTTTAGCTAAAGATATCTTTATTAATCAGATAAAAATCCGGGTTATATCATTTATCCGTTAAATCAAACCCACTAAGTATTGCCCGTAGCGATTATTTATTATTGGACACCGCAAATTCCAAAGAGACAAGTCTTGCAATCAGGATGGCCGGGTACAACTGACCATTCAATGCTTCCAGATTTGCTAAGGATCTCGCAAACTGATTCACCGGTGTGATATCGCCATAACCTACTGTCGTTAATGTAGTAAGGCTAAAATACATAAACTCACTGCGTTCATAATGGGATAACCCCTTAAAAGCCGATTGACCAAACAACAGGAATATAGAATGGTATAACAATGCAAATATCAAGGCGGTGAGAAGATAGACAACAATAGCTCCTGCAATACGATGCTCATTAACATGCCCCTTAAACAATGTTCTTTTAAGGATGATGGCTCCGAGCCAGATACAATAAATAATGATAAATAAATCGGCTCCGAGCACAAGTCTGGGCAAGCCGAATAAAATATCAGCAAGTAAAATCAGGAAAGGAAACAGGATGAATGCAAGAAATATTCCGCTCTTTCTTTTTTTATTCAACAAGTGTAAGCCGCCGGACAAAAAAATAAAATAAAACAACATAAACGTCAGCCGCCCCAGAGTTCCCCCGTTTGTAAACGGGCTTAA
>DASSGT010000494.1:0-2463 GCA_035693345.1 Puia sp.
GATGGAATTCAGGCGTAAAATGAATATCTGCAACCGGCTGCAGCCACATCCTGATTTTGGTCCAGGGCCCGTGTTGTACGGGATTTTTATTGAGATATGCTGCAAAAGCTTCATCCACTTTTTCTGCCGAACTTCCCTTCGACAGTTTTATAAAAGCCTGCGATTGATGCGGACCCAGATTACTCCAGTCTTCGGTTGGTATTCTGCTCCTTAAAAAACTATGGGTTGCTGTACGAATCGAAATAAAATCAGTGTACGCGAAATCTGAATTTTCCTTCCAGTCATCTACAATACCGGAAACCGTTACTTTCAATGAATCATCATAGATCACTGCTTTGCCGATCATTTTATTCACGGGCAAATTTCCAAAATACCGAATGGCTCTTGATTTGGTAAGAACTACGCGAAAAGGCTGATCTAAACCGGAAGGACGACCGGCCAGCCAATGATAGGAAAAGATATCAAAATATGATGGGCCGGTTATGATACTGGCAATGCCTCCCTTATCCAGGTCTCCACTAAAATTTTTGTCCGGCTTCCCTGATTCCTCAATGGTGGTTCTTCCGCCATATTGGAAATATCCACAAGTCACATCGAACCCCGGTATTTGAGTTTGAAAACCTGCCATCTGCGGAAGCGGTGCATTTAAAAAGATCTTCTCTCCATTTTCCCGCTGAGCCTCCCCGACGATCCGGTAAATCCGGTCCCCGTCCGGATGAAACCGGTCAAAACTCAGATCATAACTGTTAATCAGGTAAATGACCAGACAGGCGCAAATGCCAAAGGCCAGTCCTGTTACATTCAAAATGGTATTTAATTTTTGCCGGGAAATATTTCGCCAGGCAATCCTAAAATAGTTTTTAAGCATGGTATCGATATTTGGGATATGAATATTGAAAAAATCTAAAACAAATCCTTATCAGGCCATCTGATTGTTGAATCATTAATGGTACTCTCTAACAACCTGCCAAAACTTAATTGAAAATCATCTCTCATCAGACGGGTATTCATTAGAACAGCCCAGGAAAATCCCGCTTTGTTATGTTTCAATTGAGTTGAGGTACCAGGCAAGCCTCCATTATGGCCCCAGGAAGACAGGTTATCTGAATATCCCCAACCGCAAGCATAATTTGGATTTGCCTTCGAACCAGTCAGCATCAACCCGATGGCAGGACTGTCTAAAATTTCCGTTTTCCGGTTGTAACCATCCACACTTATAATGAATTTTATCAAATCGGTTGCAGAAGCTATCCATGCACCATGGGAATCCATTCGGCCAACATTAAAACTATAAGGGTCATCCCATTGACCATAGTATATCACTTCGTTGGGTATTCTGGAATTCAAAGTACTGCCCCCAATTTGCATATCATGAATTCCAATGGGTTGCAAAATATTTACTTTGACGAAATCGGCGTATGATTGTCCGGTAAGTTTCTCAATGACTCTTCCCAATATAAAATACCCGAAGTTTGAATAAGCGAATACTGCTCCCGGTGTATTTACTAATGGCTGATTGTCCAAGGTCCATGTTAAAAGCTCGGAAGAAGAAAAAGATGGATTAGTGAACATTGGATCGTTACCGTCGTTTGTCCATCCTCCACAAGTATGATGCAATAAATCTCCAATAGTAATTTTCGTAATATTCGGACCATAAGGTTTAGTCCCATATTTATTTCCTAAAATTCCACTATCACCAAAAACGGTTGAGTACATAGACAATTTTCCATCCTGTATCAATTTCATGATGGACACGGATGTGAAAGGCTTTGATATACTTGCAATGCGAAATAAACTTGCAGGAGTTACCGGGTCATGGGAGGATGCATCAGCATAGCCAAAACCTTTTACATAAATCAATTTATCATCTTTCGCAATTGCAAGAGACAAACCCGGAACATTATATTTCACCATGAAATTTATAACAGAATCATCCACCTGACTTATCGAGCCTGGATCATATCTCTCCCACGAAATAAGTGACCGCCAGGAATTATTGATTTCCCAATTTTTGTCCTGAGGCGAGCAGAATGACAATAGAAATGAAGTTGCCCAAAATAAAATGAATAAGATTCTGAAGTCATATGATGAAATCAATTTAGATTTTATATGACTATGTAAATTGTTGCCCGGGAAGAAATATGGTTTAAATGACATACTGAATTGCCCGCAATTGCAATATTTCTCTAAACTGTGTGCCAGTAATTTAAGCAATTGCTAATCAATATTTTAATCCTGACAAGCAACACTGTAATGCACGATTTCATTACAATGGATTTCTAAAATGATGCATTTAAAAAGGGGAACACGTAATACTTTCTGAAAACAGCCATGAAATGTTTTGGTATACTATAAGTTTTTTTCGAACAGCATGGTATTTCAAATTGATGGGGAAACTAGTAAATAACCGGCTCAGAATCATTCCCTGATTAATTCATCCAGGGTTTCATTAAATTCTTTCTT
>DASSGT010000495.1:0-7718 GCA_035693345.1 Puia sp.
AGACATAATAGTATTTATATGTTGTATCGTAAAAGATAGTTATGTTACCATTTCCAGGTGGATACCATTCAGGAGCATTACGGATTTGCGTGAATTCGATGCGCCTGAGTTCCCAGGTGCCGGTCAATACGGTAGGACCAGCAACTTTTGGTTGATTATGATTTGCTGAATCTTTTTTACATGAAAGGATAAGCAGGAAGGCAAATAAGACTGATAGCAAAAAATTGTGCGTCTTTGATCTTGTTGTTCTCACCACCAGTAAGTTACTAACATTTCCTCATGGTTACAAATCACCCTCGGATGAGAATTGGTTACAGGATTTAGTTTGTTTTTTCCCAGTCATTTCTTCTTTTTAGGCTTCTCCACTTTCTTAGGCTCCGATTTATCTTTTGTTACCTTGACTTTTAATCATCTTCAACGTTATCGCATCTATACATCTAACTCATTTATATGTCCATTTCTTTGTAATTCGCTTCTAAAATAAACACTTTCTTCGTATACATGTTCTCACTTAGTACGTAGTCTCAATGTCTACTTTTGGTCGCATGTAATAAATAAAATTTAATCCGTTTCTCTGGAATTACTAAAAATTGTTTGAGGCTGTTTTACTTCTCTATTTTGTCAAAGCAAATATTTCTAAACTTTTCTTTTACCATATTTTCTTTCGTCACTGGTGAAATAATCATTACTGGAGATTTTTCATTGCCACTGGCAAACCACAAATTGCTTTGATAAAATCCATCTTCTAATGGTTCTCTAAAAAGATCAATTTGAATAGCTGGCCCAATTACACTTTCATATTGTTTGCAACTGTTGCATTGATTTTCAAATAATCTGGCGTTATATTGCAGAAAACTCCCTTCAATATAATATTGAAAAAAATTAGGTGTTTTTGGCAATTCATTAAACACTAAATTCTTATAGCCATAACGATTACAAAACTCTTTAAATTTTAAGGAGACAATTGTAACACCATCATAAGTTGAAGAAAAGTCAAGATTTTCACGTTTCAATTTGAAATCTTTGTTTGTATATCGATAATCTGTTCTATAACCGCATTCATTGCATTTAGGTAGAAAGGGTAAATCATCTAGCTTCTTACAACTGCCTGTCATGAAACTGCCATTATCATAACCGGTAATCTCATATCCAATTATCATATTTCGAAATTAAATAGAAAAACCCCCATTTTACTGGAGGTTTCCATTCATTAAAAGTCCCCTTTTTATCTCCTGTCCCAAGTAACTACTTAGCATCAATATCTGTTGTGACCCATACAGTACGTTTTTCAAACCACTTTATGGTGGATTTGAGATGGATCGCTGAATTAAGTGCCTGATTTTGTTATTTTCAGGCGAAGCCGCTAGGCAGCCGCTTCTTCAAAAGGCGTTCGATTGATGAAAGCAAGGTCTTCACTAAAGTCATTCTCTTCGCCGTTTGCTATCTTCGATAAAGCCTGTCAGGTCGAATGCCGGACGGATTTCCCAACTATTGCTGCCGCGCCCCAGCCGGAGAGACGGATGCTTAGACAGCAGGCGGATGGCATGATTCAGATCGGTAGCTTCAAGTATCATGATCCCGCCGATTTGCTCTTTGGATTCGGCGAAAGGACCGTCGGTCACGGAAACCTTGCCGCTGCGCCATCTCAATGTAGCGGCATTTCGGGCTTCCTGCAGGCCCTCTCCGCCTGCATAGTGACCATTCAGCCGAAGCTCATCGTCGTAGCCAAAACAGTCGTCCATAAAGGTTTGCCGTTCGCTTTCGGAAAGTGTTTCCCAAACTTCTTCATTCATGTATCCAAGACAAATGTATTTCATAATGATTTTTTATTGTGTTGAAGAATAACATGTGTGACCTTCTCCGATCCTTCGAATCGGACACATTCGTAACCCAATTTATGCAAGTCAACATTATCGAATAGCCTTTCACCTCCACCCAATATCGTCGGTGTGATGGCAATATGTAGCTCATCGATCAGTCCTTCGCGGAGGTACTGTTGTATGATGTTCGCCCCGCCTCCAATTCGGATATCCTTTCCATTGGCAGCTTTCCGGGCCTTGGCAAGCGCATCATGAATGCCTTCGGTAATAAAGTAAAAAGTTGTTCCCCCCTCCATCTCCAAAGGAGGTCTTGCGTAATGTGTTAGCACATAAACCGGAACGTGATAAGGAGGATTGTTTCCCCACCAACCCTTCCAGTTCATATCTGGCCAGGGGCCCCGAACTGGCCCGAACATGTTCCTGCCAATAATCCAGGCACCGAGATTTTCTGATCCACGCTTCAGAAAATCGTTATCGATCCCTTCTGTGCCGCCTTCCTTTCCAACAATCTGACTCCACCAGCGGGTGGAAAATACCCATTCATGAACGGCTTTACCATCTATGCCCATCGGATTGTCAAGGCTTTGATCCGTGGCCGCCCCGTAGCCGTCAAGTGAGATCGAGAAACTAGCCACCCGGACCTTCGTCTTTTTTTCAGTCATGATCCATAATTGTTTTTTGTGATGTAATGTTTGTTTTCATTAGGTAGTCGAATGGCCAATGACAAAATCGACAAACAGTTTGAAATTTTTTTGCACCTTCTGGAATTACGATCCCAACTCGCGAAGCTTTCCTTGGATAAACCGCCGTTCCGGGTCTAGTTGTGCCAGGGCGAGGGCACGTTCCCATGATGCCCTTGCTTGGTTTGTACGGCCCAATTTCCGATAAAGTTCCGCCCGCGCCGAGTGTGCCAAATGATAGTCGCTTAGGTCCCCACGCTCCAGGATCGCATCTATCTGCTGCAAACCAGCTTCAGGCCCCTTGTGCATGGCAATGGCGATGGCACGGTTTAATTCAATAATTGGAGAGGGATTTATGTTCAGCAGCCGGCTATATAGCCTGGTAATCTGTGCCCAGTCCGTAGCTTCGGGACGTACGGCTTCAGCGTGTAGGGCCGCGATGGCGGCCTGTAGCGTGTAGGGGCCTGGCGGTTTGGATAAAAATGCCCGTTCTACCAGCGTCAATCCCTCCTCAATCATATCGCGATCCCAACGCGATCGATCCTGATCTTCCAAAAGAATAATATTTCCTTTTGATGAAGTGCGGGCCGGTCGGCGGGATTCGTGCAGCAACATGAGGCCAAGCAATCCTGTAACCTCAGAATCAGGTAGCAAAACGTGCAACAGACGCCCAAGCCGGATAGCTTCGCTTGAAAGGTCAACACGGGTTACCGATTCGCCAGATGAAGCATAATAGCCTTCGTTGAATACCAGGTAGATCACCTGGAGTACAGCTCCGAGCCGGTCTGGCAATTCATGTTCCATCGGCACTTCAAACGGTATTTTTGCCTCACGAATTTTAGCCTTGGCGCGGACTATTCGTTGGGCCATAGTAGAGGGTGTAACAAGAAATGCGCTTGCGATCGCTTCGGTGGTCAGATCGCAAACCTCGCGCATGGTCATGGCCGTGCGGGCATCAAGCGACAACGCAGGGTGACAGCAGGTGAAGATCAGCCGGAGCATATCATCTTCTATCGCTTTGTCAATTAGCCTGGAAGCATCGGAGGGCGTAGCTTCCGTTTGCCAGATCTGCTGCTGCTCCAACGAGTTGAATCTTGATTCGCGCCGGATGCGATCGATTGCTTTAAACCGGCCGGTGGAAACAAGCCACGCCAGCGGATTCGAAGGAATGCCCTTTTCACCCCATTGTTCAAGTGCGGCCTTAAAAGCATCGTGCATGGCGTCTTCGGCAAGATCAAAGTCTTTAAGCAAACGTATCAGGGTGGCAAACACCAAGCGCGACCTGGTACGATATATCTCGCCTACAAGTTGAGGAATATGTTCCGGAATATTGGACATGGACGATTGTTCGACTTTTATAAAGACAATTAATATACACCTATTGATTCAATTGCATTCCAGGCATGTCAGCGCGAACACCTGATCGCTCTCGTGATGCTATACTTTCGGAGCATATCGATCAAAGAAAAAGCCCCTAAATTATTAGAGGCTTTTGTAAATCTTAGGTTTAAAATGTCCGAAAAAGTGTTCGCGCCAGTGAGCAAACTCGCGCGCTCCCTTATGCAAAAAACCCTCGGCATTCGTCGAGGGTTTTCGTGACCCCGTCAGGATTCAAACCTGAAACCTTCTGATCCGTAGTCAGATACTCTATTCAGTTGAGCTACGGGGCCATCCCGCGCGAAAGAAAGATATCCCCCAGCGCTAAGGGCGGCAAATATACTGAAATATTCCGAGCAAAAAACCCCCATATGTAGGGTGATACACCTGCTTTTTGTTGTAGGTTCGGTGGTTTTTAACAGATGAAATCACAGGCCGGTACGATTCCCCATATATTTCATAAAATCGGTGTCATTCCTCTGGCAGCCGTGATATTTTTCACCGTTTCAGGCGGGCCCTATGGTATCGAACCCCTGATCGGTTATGCCGGATCTTATGCCATCCCGTTGCTGATGATCACACCGCTTCTGTATGACATTCCAACGATCCTGGTGGTACTCGAATTAAATAGTATGATGCCTGTAGAAGGCGGTTATTACGAATGGGTTAAGCGGGGACTGGGATTACACTGGGCATTTTTCGAGGGATGGTGGACCTGGCTTTACACATTTGTAGATCTGGCCATTTATCCTGTGTTCTTTCTTGAATATGCTTCATTTTTCCCCGAGATAGATCATTTTAAAATTCCGGTTTGTTTGGGAATGATCTGGTTAAACGCCGGTCTGAATATCCGGGGCATCGTTCCGGTCGGAAGAACAGCGATGTTCCTCACAGTCGCCGTAATGTTTCCATTTTTAATTTTATTTTTCACGGGTTTTATTCATACGGATTTTGCAGCTGTGCATCACCATTCCGGAATGACTTCACTCGGCATGGCCATTTTTACGATCATGTGGAATTTTATCGGTTGGGATAATGCCACAACTTATGCGGGTGAAGTTGACAAACCGATCCGCGCTTATCTCAAAGCCATCTTCCTCGCTTTCTCGAGCATTTATGTAGTTTATATCGCTATCACCTGGCTCGCCCTGCATTCAGGCATACCGGGATCCGTATTCGCGGAAAAAGGAATTCCTTATCTCGGTGAAATGATCGGTGGAAAATCTCTGGGCACCATCCTGTCGATCGGTGGAATGGCCAGCATGATGGGTATTTTCTGCGCTGTTTTATTATCCGTCTCCAGGGTGCCTGCTGTTATGGGAAAGGATCACCTGCTGCCGAAAATATTTACACATCTTCATCCAAAATATCAGACTCCATATATTTCTATCATTGCCTGTGCAGGCATCGTGAGTCTGCTGATCCTTTTACCACTGGCAGATCTGATCGTCATGGATATTTGCCTGTATACCGGAGGCGTGTCTTTGGAGTTTGCGGCATTGATCAGTTTACGAAAGAAAGCAGCAGGTGATCAAAGGCCCTTCCGGATTCCCTTGGAGAAAAAAGGATTGCTCATACTCTTTCTCGCTCCAACGATTATTTTTGTATTAGCGCTGATCGGTTCTATTACGGGTTCTGCTGAAAACAAGTCAGCTGTTTTATATGCAATTCTGGCTTTATTATCCGCGCCATTGGTATGGTTCCTGGTAAAGCCCAGGAAAGCGTAAAGCGTAAAGCACAAAGCGCAAAGCATTTTTTTTCTTGCCTTACGATTTACGCCTTACGCTTTACGCTTTACGCCTTACGCTTTACGCTTTACGCCTTACGCTTATGGAATCGCAAAAGCAACATAACTATCTCCCGAAGATGTTTTTAATTTTCCTCCACCGCAGGCAATCACGATATATTGCTTGCCATCCACTTCATAAGTAGCGGGTGTGGCAAATCCGGAATTGGGTAATACAGATTCCCATAAAAGCTTCCCCGTATTTTTATTAAAGGCCCTGATTTTTCCATCCTTCGTAGCAGCGATAAAAAGCAATCCTCCTGCCGTAACAACGGGTCCTCCATAGTTCTCAGTTCCTGTTTGTGGTTTGCCGGCAAAGGCAGTATCATCACCGAGTACGATTTTCCATTTCACATCTCCCCTATTCATATCAATGGCCGTCAGCGTTCCCCAGGGTGGTGCGATGGCAGGCAAACCTGATTTGGTGAGAAATTTATTGTACCCTGCAATGGTATAGGGTACCTGTCTGAATTTTTCACTTTCAGTCAGATCATGGTGATAGATTTTTTTCTGATCCGCTTTGATATCAAGTACAAAACTCGCGATCGCATCTTTTTCTTCCGGTTTCAGAAATGAAAACGCGGGCATCATTCTTCTTCCTGCCGCGATAAATTGTGTAAACTGTTCTTTGTTTAATTTTTTGTTGATCTCCAGGATGGAAGGATAATTGCTTCCACCCTTCCGGTCCGCACCATGGCACGACATACAGTTTTGAATATATAATCTCTGCCCTGCCATCACATAGGATTCATTATTTTTTGCAGCATTATCCACATCACGCATTTGCTGCACCCAGGCCATTTCGTTGGCATTGATAAATAATGTTCCATCCGACGGATCGACCGCAGGTCCACCCCACTCTGCTCCACCATCAAAACCCGGCAGGATGATGGTTCCTTTTTTTGATTCCGCAGAAAACATATGTCCGTCCCCATATTGCATCAGTCGTGTTTTCACATCCGCGTATTCATCGGGAGATAAATAAGGATTGATGTCTTTCTCTGTAAATTTTTGCCTGACGAACGGAGCCGGTGATTGCGGAATTGGCTGCGTGGGCGATAATTTTTCACCCGTCAGTTCCGTCGCCGTGTCTTCGGGTGTTTCAACAATGGGGAACAGCGGTTCTCCCGTGGCGCGGTTAAATAAATAAACAAAACCTGTTTTCGTTGTTTGCGCTACGGCGGCTACTTCATCTCCATTGTGCCTGACCGTTAGTAAAACCGGAGCGGATGAAGGATCCCAGTCCCAGACATCATGATGAATATATTGATAATGCCAGATATGTTTTCCGGTATTAGCATCCAGTGCCAGCATACAATCCCCATACAGATCTGGACCTAATCTCTTGCCTCCGTAAAAATCCATGGATGCCGATCCGAGGGGAATATAGGCGATGCCCGTTTTTTGATCGACGATCATACCCATCCAGTTGTTTGCACCTCCGGTCAATTTCCAGGCATTTTTATCATCCCAGGTTTCATATCCCGGTTCACCTGGATGAGGAATGGTGTGAAATATCCATTCCTGTTTTCCGGTTCTGACATTGAATGCGCGAATATGTCCGGGCGCCGCATCCATACCTTCCGATACTCTCGTGCCCACGAGTAAAAGATCTTTGTAAACCGTAGATGCAGAAGTTGCAGTAACGAAAAGGTCTTTGTCTTCCATTTCCAGTCCTTCACGCAAATCCACTTTTCCTTTGTTGCCAAAACTCTCGATGATCTTACCGGTCTTTGCATCGATCGCACGCAGCATGGGTCCGGCAGTATAAAATATTCTTTCGTCATTTTGATTGTCGGTCCAGTAGGCAACGCCGCGGTTGCTGTTTAAATTCAGATTGACTTTCTTTTCTCCCGCGATGCTGTCAAAAGGATTGTATTTCCATTTTTCTTTTCCGGTGGCCGCGTCCAGTGCAAAGAGTTTGAGCTGGGGTGAAGTGCCGTATAATGTTCCGTTGATGATAATGGGATTGCACTGTATTTGGGAATGAGCCGCTGTGTCCACGTCTCCCGTATGATAGGTCCAGGCGACTCTCAGTGTGGATACATTGGATGT
>DASSGT010000496.1:0-7940 GCA_035693345.1 Puia sp.
CTGTTACGTGGATCGTTCATAAGTATATTCTGGAAGCTTCCCCGGAACAAATATTTACGATCGAAAAATTCGAAGGGGATAACGCCAGGCATGTACAAGGCCTACATGCCAGAAAGGTTCTGAATCACTCATGAATGGCCGGATGCAATTTTTTAAATCGTCAGTCTTTTTACAAACCAGTATGCGGCGGTCATAGCAATCAGAATGGATAAAGGATATACAACAAGTTTTCTGTACCATTCTTTTTTCCCGAACGGAATGATGATCAAAAGAAAAACGCAAATGATTACAATGACCTGTCCGATCTCTACGCCCGCATTAAAAGACAGAATGGATGTATAAAATTTATTTCTCGGAAGGCCGATCACATTTAATGCGCTGGCGAACCCTAAACCATGGATCAGGCCAAATAAAAAAACAATCGCGATACGCCAGGGCTTGAGTTCACTCAGAAAAATATTTTCCACGGCAACAAATACAATGGAAAGAGCAATAATGGGTTCAACCACTGCGCCCGGTGCCACCAGAATTCCTTTCATGCTTAGGGCCAGAGTCACAGAATGCGCTATTGTAAATGCGGTCGCCTGCCAAAGAATGGTTTTGATATGTGTGCTCAGCAGGCAGAGACTGGTTACAAAAAGGATATGATCCGTTCCCAATGGAATGATATGCCGTACACCAAGCCGGAGATAAAACCAGACAACATGCGCATCCGGTGCTTTTTCCAACGCATAATTAATGGCATGCGCAAAAGCAAAAAAGGGCGACATAATAATCATCACCAGCAACAAGAGACAAACCCAATAAGGATTAGGATACTTCCCTATTGTAATGACTGCCATGTCTCAAAGCCCTCTTTTTTTAACACCATGGCAATATTGGAATCTGTGGATATGGCCTTCTTCAGAATTGTTTTCGCTTCATATTGTTTTCCTGCTTTGGCTAAGATCAGACCGGCCCGGTACAGTAATACCGGATTCTCACAGTGTGTTCTCAATGCAGTACGCAGAAAGGGCAATGCTTCTGCATACTGCTTCCTGCAATAGTATACCCAGGCCACTGTTTCGTTCACGTCAATATTATCCGGCCGGCGATTATATTCCAGGAGAGCATGTTCCAGTGCCTGATCATAGCGATTGACTTTTAAATATGCAAAAGCCAATTCACGGTCGGCATAGTGACCGATATTTTCATCCTGCTGACCGCTTTGTTCATCTTCATTTAGTTTGGCGATCACTATATCCATGAGGGAATCGGCGCGCTCCTTTTGTCCGGTCAACCTGTAAACATCCGCCCATTCTTCCCTGATCGAAAAATCGTTGATCAGTGAATCTGCTTTCCGGTAAAGACCGATCGCCGCAGCATAATCTTTATCTGCAACGGCTATCCTGGCCAAACCGGCCAATGCAAACGGATAATCAGGCCGCTCGTTTAATGCAATCGTATAATGCATTTTTGCGCTTTTCAGATCACCGGTATTTTCATATAGGCGTCCCAACTGGATTCTTGTCCACTCAGTGGTTTCATCACCCTGGCCGCCTGCATTCACTGCCATTTGCATGGCTTCAATCGCACCGGGATAATCACCA
This sequence comes from Puia sp., assembly GCA_035693345.1. Taxonomy (GTDB): domain Bacteria; phylum Bacteroidota; class Bacteroidia; order Chitinophagales; family Chitinophagaceae; genus Puia. Next base: position 1,590 of record DASSGT010000496.1, read on the forward strand.
TGAATCTCCCGCAGATAAGAGATACGGGAATAGGATCTGATGTCGGGACGAACAGATTCCATCCTGTCAGCATTGGTTACGGCAGAATCATAATGACCCATTTCAACATTTCCATCCACCAGCAGGCCATAAATAAATGCATTGAATGGGTTCAGTTTTTGAGCTTTCTCTGCGAGTGCCAATCCATCGGCAAAATGATGCTGTGATAAGTATATCAATGATTTAAAACTTAGCGCTTCAAAGTTGAGCGAATCGATTTTCAAAACACGGTTTACACATTTCAGGGCCGCTTTATCATAATAAACATAATTACCCGTAACACGGGCTTCCTGGATAAAAAGCGTTGTAAGCGCCAGAATCGATTTGATGTCCTCCGGATTTTTTTCAATCTTATTTCTGAGCGAAGAAGCATAATCGCGTATGAGTGCCCGCTCTGCTGCCGAACCCGAAGAGGCATTCCTTTCAAGCAGGTTATCTATTTTATTCTCCCGCATTTTGTAACCCCATAATACGATCGCTGCAATGGCTGCGAATGCGACCAGGAGTACCGCATATCCATATTTTTTTTTCATCGTAAATTTTTTTTCATGTCATCTTTTAATAGAAGAAGCCCGCACCTTTATGCGGGCTTCCTTTTTATGATTATTCTTTTACCACACGTATGCTTTGTTTTACTTTTCCATTACTGATGGCATTTATAAAATAGACGCCCTTGGCAAGTCCGGAGGCATTCCATGATACTGAATACGTTCCCCGGTCCATGTTCTGGTTCACCAATTCTTTTATAAGTTTTCCGGATTCATCATACACATCAATCCTGACCATGGATGGCGTTTCGATATGATATCTGATCAGATTGCTGCTTACAAAAGGATTGGGATAGGCGCCGATAAATATATCCGGTGCGGCCATATCGAGTGCATCGAATTTCGGATTCTGAGTCGGTGTTGAAGTCGTGCTGACTGAATTGTTTTTGTCATTCATTGCTGGCACTCCGCAACAGGCATTCGTTCCTGACCAGGGAGTTTGAACATAGGGAAATGAGGTTTTAAATGTGGTGTCATTTGAATTCACACCGGTATTATAAGATAGCACATTCACCAGGTCGGGCGTCACAGGACTCTGGCCCGCTTGAAAGTCGTCATACCATAATCCGATGGCTGCCAGTACTACCCCACTGACTGCCTGCAATTCAATTCTGGTTACGTCATCTTCCAGTCTTCTTCCGTTGGGGAATCCATCCATATTTGGAATGAACTGAAGTGTCTTGTTCTGATTATACATGGTATCTGTCAATCCGAGCACGGCCGCCTGAACCAGGCCGAGTGCACTGAATTTCGGATCGCTGCGCGGAGTCGGCGGCACCGCCATATTCAGACGCAGCATATCACCACCATTCGGCAGAAAATTATTTATAAATGGTTTCCCTGCGGCCAAAGGGTTTCCGTTCTTCCCGGTTGCGAGTTGATAAGGCTGAAGGTTTGGCACACCCGTATGGAAGATGGGCCATAAATCCACCGAACGCGGAGAGTGGGCAGATGGTAAAAGCAATGTTCCAAAAACGGCATCGTCCAGTGCGGTGCCTGCCAGCGCAGGGTTTCCTTTCAGAATAAACAATCCGTTTTGATTATTTCCAAAGCCGAAAGAACCCAGAGAATTCTTTTGTATGCGTAAATTTTTTAACGCAGGCACGGCTGATCCAAAGAATGCGTCATCCATGTACAGTGCCAGCTCGGGATTATAAAAATAATTGCCGAATGTTTTAATGTTGGGCAGATCTTCATAGGGAGTTAAAAAATTCCAGTAGTCTTTTTTGCCAATGGGAATAATGGCTTCATTTGTCAAAGGCATGCCCAGTCTGGAAACCTGGATCCAGGGGCCGGAAAAGGATTCCAGTCTTCTGTCATCGTTTCCATCATGATCATTATCATCATCCCTGTCATGTCTGCCTGCATCGAAGTCATCATCTCCCCTCGGCTTGTTAAGGGTTCTGATCTTCCGGCGACTGGCTGATGCCCATACGCCGATGACATAGTCAGGATCTAAAATATTTTTGGCACGGTACACGGATTTGTGGTCCTTCTGTAGTGAACTGATGTCAATCTGCAAGGCGATAACAGAAACATTTTTACACTTCAGTGCATCCATAGGCGATGTGCCAGTGGTCCGGGGTGCATCTCCCAGATCAAATATTCCACCCAGGTCAACAAAGAAAGGATCATCCGCCGTGCCGCAAAATACTTTTTCACCACTGCTGGCAGTGGTAATGGCATTGTTGATTAAAGTATTATAATCTGAAACATTCAGTCCAACAGGTGAATTGATTGAACGGGGACCGATATTGGGAGGTGGTACCATGCCATTCTGAATGATCGTTCTGAATCCGCCATTTGCATCCGTGCTTTTTTCCAGGGTGTAAGTGGTTTTCAGATTTTGCTTACCCAGGCGGATATTGAAAAACGTAGTCGGGTCCTCATTTTTTTTATGAAACGTGAATCTGTAAATAATATCATCGCCGGCTGTTGCGAGATTATTATCTATATGAATTTCATAGCGGATATCCTCTCCGAACTGATAGTAGTTGGGCCCGGCAAAAGGTAATTGGGCAGGAATATAGTTGGCCAGTATCGTTATCTTATCCGGATGATCCGGACTTCTGAAAGCATATAAGTCTGTATTATCGGCCAACGGATCGTTTGAGATCATGGGCGCTTCCCGGTGACTGGATGACATCAGCACACCCGAAATGCCAACCACAGAAATAAAAGCAATAGAAATGGCTAACCACCCCCGCGGTTTAAATTTGTAATTCATACAAAAGTTTTTTTGGTTTAATAAATCTTTACAGAAAAATAAGCGGGCACGGTGGATGCGTTGGTTCCTGGGTAGGGATAATGAGGAAAAGCCTCGGGACATCTACGTTGGATTCTAAACGGCAGATTTCAATTTTCTAAATATTTTTAAAAATCCTGCGGACACAAAATTGTCAGCTCCCCCGAAAATGGTATTCAGGCAGAAAACTATGTAATACCCTGAAATGGTGATTTTGAGATATTGCTTGGTAGTTTTCCGGAGAAAGACAATATTTGACTGGAATCTTTTTTATAGTATGGATCTGCATCTCAGCCGCCATATCATTTTCATACTGACCGCGATCAGTCTGGTGAACACAGTATTCAGCCAGAATCCGCCAGACAGCCTGTTGCAAAAGCTGAACACGGCCACAAACGATTCGATAAGAGTCAGAGCGATGCTGGATATCGGAGAAAGTATCGAATCCAGGTCAACCGAAAACAGCCTGGTCTATTATCACCAGGCATTGGAGATTTCACAAAGAATTCAAAACAGACGGCTCATTCTTTCTTCATTGGTCAACCTGGGTATTGGGAATATGGAAAGCAATCATCTGGATACAGCGGTTGCATATTTCAATCTGGCTATGGCAGTGGCAATATCACTCAGGGATACGAACCGCATAGCTGTTGTTTATTCAAATCTGGGCAATGCCTATCGATATAAAAAAGACAGAATACGCGCACTGGAAAATTATCAGCGTGCTGCTGATCTTCTGGAGAAAAAAAATGATTCGCTTCGGCTTCCGGCTGTTTATCAGAATATTGGTATTTTTCTCAGTGAAAATAATGACTACCGGGAATCCATCATTTATAGCAATAAAGCTTATCGGATGGCGTCTGCGCAGGGGGATGATTACACGGCATGCAATGCCCTCATCAGCATGTCGGATGCCTGGTCCAGTTTAAGTGATACAGATAAGCAATATGATATGCTGCAAAAAGCGCTCGTGCTTGCAAAAAGGACGGGAGACCTGGAAGAATTGGGCAGCATATACAATAATCTGGGAGCTTATTTTTCCTCAAAAAAGGAATATCCAAAAGCCCTTCAGCAGTTTAAACTCTCCTATGATTATGCCACGCAAATGGGCAACCACTATCATCTTTGCGAAGCATCTACACGGATGGCTGAGATTTACAAAAAACTGAACCAGCCAGGAAGCGCACTTATTTATGCGAAAAAAGCAGAAGACCTTGCCCATGAAATCGGATCGCGTTCGGATCTCCGTGAAATTTATTTGACCCGCGCAGAAATAGAAAAAAATCTGGGGCATGCCAATGAAGGTTACACATTTCTTTCAAAAGCATTGTACCTCGGAGACTCTTTGTATACAACAGCTACAAGTGAAAAGATTGCCGAAATGGATGCCCGTTACGAAAGCGAAAAAAAACAGCAGCAGATCGCGGCATTGGAAAAAGACAGGCAGATTCAATCACTATCATTAAAACAAAAAGCAAATTTCATCTGGCTGATGGCAGGCCTCGCTCTGGCATTATTGATTGTTTCCTTTTTGATATATCTCAATCTCCGCAGAAGCAGGATGGTTGCTGCCCAGAATGAAAAAATACAACAGCAGCGAATCGTGGAACTGGAAAAAGATCATGAACTGCTGGTTGTAAATTCTCTGCTCAAAGGACAGGAAGATGAAAGGGGCAGGGTGGCCAGGGATCTGCACGATGGTCTGGGTGGATTGCTATCAGGCGTAAAATTATCAATGAATCGTATGAAGGAAAATCTGATCATGACAAACGAAAACATGGCAGTATTTGAACGGTCACTTGATCTGATCGATACATCCATCGCGGAACTTCGCAGGATAGCCCATAATATGATGCCGGAAGGGCTTGTCTCCTACGGACTGGACGAAGCATTAAAGCAATACTGCAGTTCCATCAATACAAATGGTATGCTGCGCGTTACTTATCAGTCGGTTGGGCTTTCGGACAGAATGCCCGACGCAGTGGAAATTACGGCTTACCGGATCATCCAGGAACTGGTGAATAATATTCTGAAACATGCGGCAGCCACCGAGGCCATGGTGCAGGTAATCAGGGGTGAAGGAAGACTGAATATCGTAGTCGAAGATAATGGCAGGGGTTTTGACAAAAATTCCCTCGAGGGAAAAAAAGGCGCGGGCTGGGTGAATATCCGGGCGAGAGTGGAATATCTGAAGGGTCAGTTGGAACTGAATTCGGAACCGGGAAAAGGTACACAGGTAAATATTGAATTTAATTTATGATACGACTATTCATCGTGGACGATCATCCGGTAGTGATTGAAGGCATTCACGCCATTCTGCAACATGAAAAAGATATTCAATGGGCGGGTCAGGCAATGAATGCCCAGTCCTGTCTGGGATTTTTTCTGAATCATACGGCCGATGTGGTGCTGATGGACATTCACCTGCCCGACATGAACGGGGTAGAACTTTGTGCGATCATGCGTGAAAAATATCCTGCTGTGATCATACTGGGCCTCAGTACTTCGAATCAGGGACTGGATATAAAGAAAATGGTTGAAAACGGCGCCTCCGGATATATTCTGAAGAATTCATCCAGGGACGAAATGATTCGCGCCATTCATGCGGTCAGCGAAGGTCATCTGTATTTCAGCGGCGAAGTAGGGTTGGCACTCAAAGAGTATCAGAAAACTTCTTTGGCCAGTCTTCCGGTACTCAGTAAAAGAGAGAAGGAAATTTTGCAGTTGATTACTGAAGGATTGACCAATGCAGAAATTGCAGAAAGACTATTTGTAAGTCATTTTACAGCTGAAACACACCGCAAAAACCTGCTGGCAAAACTGAACGTGAAAAATACAGCGAGCCTGGTTCGTGTGGCCATCCAGGAAAAACTGGTATAAAAAAAGCCGGAATATTTGATTCCGGCGATTCCCAGTATTCACAACATCTGTTACTTTCCGAATGTCCAGCCTACATAGATCTGAAACAGGTTTGACTTGATATTGACTTCCGGGATGAAAGAAGGAGGCGTTTGCATCGTCGTGGTGAGCGCTGTGACCGAGGTAACATCGGGTACTTTATATAAGTCAGTCAGGCTCACATTCATTCTCGCGCCAACGAGAATACCTTTGTAAGGATGTACTTCTACCCCGCCGCCAAGACTATAACTGAAACGGTTGTAGTAGCTCAGCGCGCTGTTTAAGGGACCTGTATTCCCCGCATTACTTTTATTTGCACTGTCCGCATTCGCACTCAACAGGTAACCGAATTGCATACCCAGCTGAATCTGAAAATATTTTGTGATGTTGATACACATGTAAGTGGGCAGCATGATATAATCCAGATTCACTTTCCCGGTAACAGAATTGGTTTCATAATTATACCCCTGCCGGGAAAATACAAGCTCCGTTTTGGAACCAATCACACGGGTATAGGGTGTCGTGTAAAAGATGCCGACATTAAAACCGGAACTGCTTTGATTATTAACCGAAGAAACATTTGTGACATCGGTAAAATTGAGACCTGCCTTGATGCCCAGT
>DASSGT010000497.1:0-13427 GCA_035693345.1 Puia sp.
TTTCAATTGGTTTGCTTGCGCTTGTTTTTATACAGTTATTATTTGGTGCCCTGATGGCCGGTAACAAAGCGGCGGCCAGTGCTCCAAACTGGCCCCGAATCAATGGTGACTGGATTCCGGAAAACATGTTCAGCCAATCTCCCATGCTGATCAATTTTATCGGGAACAAGATTACCATCCATTTCTTACACAGAAATCTGGCGTATGTTATACTCATTGGTATCGCTATTTGGACTGCCCGGCTTTTCAGATCCGGCATCATCCGAACACAGCGGAGCCGTCTGCTGTTTCCGCTGATCCTGGTGTGTCTCCAAATGATACTTGGCATTCTGGCACTTATCACAAGTTCCGGAATTGAAGCGAATCGCTGGGTATCCTTCGATTGGATAGCACTCATGCATCAGTTGAACGGAATGCTGCTGCTTTTTAGTCTGATTTATGCGATCTACGTGTTAAGACCTGTTATTAAGTAATTTTAGGGCTGTCTTTCCGTTAGGGTATTAATGCGAATAAAGAATGGCTTATTTTTCAACTACACGTAAGCTCCTGCCTGTATGGTGCGATACCTGACATCAGTTTATTATTCATTTCCCGTTCAGCTGATACTGCTGTATTTGAAAAAATATCAGTTGCTGCTTCTTTTTTGGGGAATCCTTTTTTCAACGATTCATGGTGGATTCATGCATTCTTTTGGTGCCGATGCGCTTTTTCTGGCGCCCGAATACCTTGATAATGTAAATGCACTCAGCGGCGCTATTGTTGGTGCGGCGGCTGGTGCTTTTATCATGTGCTGGAATGTGACCACATTCATATTGTATAGCCGGCACTTCAGGTTTCTTGCTACGACAACCAGACCATTCTTAAAATACTGCACTAATAATTTTATCCTGCCGGGAAGTCTTCTGATTTATTACTTCTTTAAAGCCATTGAATTTGACAGTACGAAGGAACTGATGACCAACAGCGAAATTGCATGGCTGATTGCCGGCTTTCTGACGGGATTTTTTTTAGTGATCGGATTATCCCTCCTTTATTTCTTCGGCGCTGATCTCACCATCAAGAGGCAGATGACACCATTGATCGCAAACCCAAAGCTTTTCAAATCGCAGTTCAAATCAAAGGATGTTCAACTGAACAGCAGCCGGCTGATCCGTGTGAACTGGTATATGAACGGACCATTTTCGGTTAAGCAGGTGCGTGATGTTTCGCATTATAGTAAGGAATTTATTGAGAGAATCTTCAGCCGCCATCACTTTGCAGCCATATTATCTATCTGTATTGCATTTTTATTTTTGGGAGTTGTCGGGTTTTTTATGGATGAACCCGTATTCCAGTTACCAGCCGCAGCCAGCATTTTTCTTTTTTTTTCGATCCTGCTGGCTGTCTCGGGAGCTTTTTCTTATTTCCTTGAAAGCTGGAGTATACCTTTTCTGGTTCTGCTTTTTTTCGTTCTGAATATTCTGTACCACTATGACATTATTGATCCGACCAATAAAGCCTATGGTTTGAACTATACAAATCGTACGGAAAGACCTGCCTACAACCGGGATCATTTACTCGCCATGTGTTCACCGGACAAAGTGTCTGCAGATAAAGCGCAGATGATCCGGATACTGGAAAACTGGAAGAAAAAGCAAAAAGAAGCCAAACCTCTACTACTGATCATCAATACCAGTGGTGGCGGAAGCCGCAGTGCGGCATTTACCATGAATATTCTGCAGAAACTGGATCAACAGAATGGAGGACATCTGATGGATAAAACATTCCTGATCACAGGTGCTTCCGGCGGAATGTTTGGTGCAGCCTATTTCCGCGAGTTGTCCCGACTCAAAGCTTATAAGGATTCAACGATTAATCCGGATGACCGGCGTTATACCGAAGCGATCGCCGGAGATCTGCTTAACCCTCTATTTTCTTCATTTGTAGCACGGGATCTTTTTGCTCCTGCGCAGAAATTTAAAGTGGGAGATTACGAGTATATAAAGGACAGGGGTTATTCATTTGAACAGAAATTAAATCAGAATACAGCCGGTGTGCTGGACAGGCAACTGAGGGACCTTGCGCCGGAAGAAGCAGCTGCCCATATACCACTTATGTTATTTAGTTCGGTAGTTACCCGTGACAGCCGATCCATGTTGATCAGTACACAGCCGATCAGTTTTTTGATGCGCCCTGTATTTGACAGCAGCCGCATAAAGACCATTGATCCGGATGCGGTTGACTTTGGCAGTTTTTTTTACAAACAGGATCCTATGAACATACGCATGCTGACAGCATTGCGAATGAATGCAACCTTTCCATATATTTTACCTAATGTCTGGTTGCCATCGGAGCCTGTCATAGATGTCATGGATGCCGGATTTCGGGATAATTTTGGTGAACAGGTGGGTCTTCGTTTTGTACATGTATTCCGGGACTGGATTCTTGAAAATACGCGGGGCGTGCTGCTGATTCAGATCCGTGACCGTAAAACCGGTGGCTGGGATTATCCGTTTGAATCAACTGATATCACGGAAATTATTACCAAGCCTCTCTTGTTGATTCAGTACAACTGGTATAAAATGCAGGAATATAATCAAAATGACCTGCTGAGTGTGATGGAAGGATACATGGGGAATAATTTTTATAAAATGACTTTTCAATATGAGCCCAAATCGGTCAACGAGGGAGCCGCGCTCAACTTTCATTTGAGCAGACAGGAGAAGCTTGACCTGGCCAACGCTGTAAACAACCAGTTAAATCAGCAAATTTTTAAGAATGTGAATGACCTCCTAAATCCGTGATAAGCGTAAAGCGCAAGGCGTAAAGCGTAAAGCTTTTCGTGGGAATTCGAGATAATTTCTAACAATCCAATGGTTTAAATATTTTAAAGTTACTCTTCAAAAAATTTAGAAAGCTTCACGCTTTGCGCTTTACGCTTTCCGCCTTAAAGGGGTTGTATTAATTTGAAACAATGCGGAATGATGCTGATTTTGAATTCGGCGCTTGTGTCGGTCGGTTCACCATCAATATGCATCGGTGCGCATGCCGGGTTACGTATACTGATCTTATTTGTTTGCACATAGATGATATTTTTCTGTTCGAAATATTCCATTGCCTGCATCAGTCTGTTGTTCCCGGCCACCTGAAGCAGAACAGAAAATGGCAGTATCATTTTATTCATCTTCCGGACGATCACAACATCCAGCAAACCGTCTGACAGACTGGCTCTCGGAGCAATCGTTACATTATTTCCGAATTGGTTGCTATTGGCAATGCTAATGAAATACGCATCTGTTTTAATAACCCTGTCGTTCAGTTTGATTTCAAAAGGATAGGGTTTTGACTTAAAGAACTTCATGGTTGAAATCCGGAGATAGGTCTGAAGACCCCTGGTTTTCTGTTTAGCAAATTCATGGGCGACTTCAGCGTCGAAACCGATACCGCATAGTGCGCATGAAAACTTTTCATTTATATGAAACGCATCCACCGGAGAGGTGTTCCCATTAAATATAATCTCAAGGGCCCGTGTGGTTTGCTTTGGAATCCCTGCAGCGAACGCAAGGCTGTTCCCCGAACCAATAGGTATGATTCCTATATTTACCTGCACGCCCTGGAGTGCATTGGCGACCGCATTTAGAGTGCCATCTCCTCCACAGATAACGACATCCGTTATCTTTTCCTTTTTGATCATACCGCGAAGGTCATCGTAATGGCCATCGGCTCTGGACGGGAGAATTTTAAATTCGATTCCTTCTTCCCGTGTTTTTCGGATGATCAAATTTTTTACCTTTTCCTTTTTTTGGGTTCCGGAAATAGGATTGAGCAAGTAAATTATTTTACGAACCATTCACGCAAGTTCTGATAAATGCCGAATTTCAGAAAAGAAATCAGTATTCTTTCATTAACCATTGGCTTTAGTTTCCGAACTTGGAGTCCCCAACCCAATACTTAAATCTCGAACAATGGCTATTGCAGCTAAACAACGTTTCCTGGCCCTGGATGTGTTCAGAGGAATGACGATCTGTTTTATGATCATCGTGAATACATCCGGCAGTAAATTCACTTATTCTCCACTCGAACACGCGCACTGGCACGGGTTTACGCCAACAGATCTTGTATTTCCATCCTTTCTTTTTGCTGTTGGAAACGCGATGAGTTTTGCGATGGCTAAATGGAATACTTTGAGTCAGGCCGTAGTGCTTGGAAAAATATTCCGGAGAACGGCCATTATTTTTCTCTGCGGATTCCTTTTGTACTGGTTTCCGTTTTATCATATAGATCATACAACCCATCATATAGTCTTTTCTCCTGTTTCGCATACCCGCATTCTGGGTGTACTGCAAAGAATCGCATTGGCATACTGCATCGCTTCTCTATTGATCTATTATTTCAAGCCCTGGAACGTAATCAGTATTTCCATTGCCATTCTCTTATTATACTGGGCTCTGATGTTATGGGGCGGTGATGCGCCTGATCCGCTTACGTTGACAGGAAACCTGGGGTATAAACTGGATCTGTGGCTTATGGGGCCCGATCATTTATATCATGGTGAGGGTGTTGCATTTGATCCTGAGGGCTGGTTATCTACTTTTCCTTCAGTGGTCAATGTGACATTTGGATATATGGTCGGGAAATTTATTCAGGAGAAAGGGAAAACTTTTGAAGGCCTCACCAAATTGTTGCTGTTTGGGGCTTCGCTGATGGTTATTGGTTATTTCTGGGATCTCAGTTTTCCTATTAACAAAAAATTGTGGACCAGTTCTTTTGTGGTTTATACAGTAGGCATCGACTGCATGATCATCGCTGCCATCATTTATGTGATAGATTTCCTCGGAAGAACCGAATGGACAAAATTTTTTACCGTCTTTGGCAAAAACCCGCTTTTCATTTATCTCGTATCCGAAGTAGGTGTTACCATAATGGATATGATTCATCCTCAGCCGGGAGTCAGTCTGCCTACCTGGTTATATCGCAATATTTATCAACATGCAGGTCTTTATCTGGGCTCTTTGTTATTTGCTGTATCCTGGATGTTATTCTGTTGGTTAGTCGGCCTTTATCTTGATAAAAGGAAGATTTACGTTAGGGTTTAATTACAATTTTAACATTGTCAGATTCATTCGTGTTATATCCGGATGGCTTCCCTTCGTTTTACGGGAAAAAATGACTACCTTTGCGCGTCCAAAAACAGGGATCATCCCTGCTAAAAGCAAAGGAATATTATGGAGATCAGGAACATTGCCATTATTGCGCACGTAGATCACGGTAAAACTACACTTGTTGATAAAATATTACATGCCACCAAAGTATTCCGGGATAACCAGGAAACCGGTGAGCTGATCATGGATAGTAATGATCTTGAAAAAGAAAGGGGTATTACGATCTTCAGTAAAAATGCATCCGTAGTATACAAAGGAGTAAAAATAAATGTCATCGATACACCAGGTCACTCCGACTTTGGTGGTGAAGTAGAGCGAGTGCTCAAAATGGCGGATGGAGTATTGTTACTCGTAGATGCTTTTGAAGGTCCCATGCCGCAAACCCGGTTCGTATTGCAGAAAGCGTTGCATCTCGGACTTAAACCCATGGTTATTATCAATAAGGTTGACAAACCCAATTGTCGCCCGGAAGAAGTTCACGAAGCTGTTTTCGAATTATTTTTTAATCTGGATGCTACAGAAGCACAACTTGATTTCCCGACATTTTATGGTTCGGGAAAGAATGGCTGGTTTAATGATTCTCTCACACCAACAACAGACATATTCCCATTACTGGATGGCATTCTGAAATATGTTCCGGCACCTGCCGTAAACAACGGCCCTACACAGATGCAGATCACTTCGCTCGATTACTCTTCTTTTTTGGGAAGAATAGCTGTGGGAAAGGTCGCGCGTGGTACGATCAGGGAAGGACAGAATATTGTACTCATGCAGGCTGACGGCTCTATTAAAAAATCCAAGGTTAAGGAATTGTATGTATTCGAATCCCTGGGCAAGAAGAAAACAACAGAAGTACTTTGTGGTGATATATGTGCGGTTGTAGGACTTGATAATTTCAATATCGGGGATACGATTTGTGATCCTGAGACTCCGGAAGCTTTGCCCCTGATCAGTGTGGATGAGCCTACCATGAGTATGATGTTCGGGATCAACAACTCTCCTTTCTTTGGTAAGGATGGTAAGTTTGTAACCTCACGTCATCTCCGGGATCGTCTGATGAAAGAAACAGAAAAAAATCTTGCTTTGCGTGTGGAAGATACCGGAAGCGCCGATAGTTTTCTGGTGTTTGGTCGTGGCATCCTGCATCTGGGAATCCTGATCGAGACCATGAGAAGAGAAGGATATGAGTTGACAGTTGGTCAACCACAGGTTATAGTAAAAGAAATCGGCGGCAAAAAATCTGAGCCCTTTGAAATACTCGTGGTAGATGTTCCGGAAGCTTTTAGCGGAAAAGTAATTGACATGGTTACCCGTCGCAAAGGCGAACTTCTGGTAATGGAAACCAAAGGTGATATGCAGCACCTGGAATTTGAGATTCCATCGCGCGGTTTGATAGGTCTTCGTTCAAGTATGCTTACCAACACAGCAGGCGAAGCGGTCATGGCGCACCGTTTCCTGGAATACAAACCATGGAAGGGACCGATTCCCGCCAGAAGCAACGGTGTATTAATTGCAAAAAACCAGGCAACGACTACAGCCTATTCAATTGATAAACTTCAGGATCGCGGTTCGTTTTTTGTGGATCCGGGAGAAGAAGTATATGTGGGCCAGATTATCGCTGAACATATCAAGCCTGGAGATTTGATTGTGAATGCAACAGAAGGCAAGCAGCTGACCAATATGCGCGCCAGCGGGAGTGATGATTCTGTCAGAATCATTCCGAAGATTCAGATGACCCTCGAAGAATGTATGGAGTATATTCAGCAGGATGAGTGTATTGAAGTGACTCCGAAAATTATTCGTTTACGCAAAACCATCCTGGATGAGGATACCCGGAAGAAATTCCAGAAGATGTTGAAGACAGAAGAAGTTTCTTAAGCGTAAAGCTCAAGGCGTAAAGCGTAAAGCATTAGGTTTTAGTCTGTAAATTATTAAGCACCCATTGGGTGCTTTTTTTTGCAAGTTCCGATCAATAATTAAGTGCTTTACGCTTTGGGCTTTAGGCTTAAGAGGTGTATTTTTGCTGAAATCAGTGTTTATGAAAAAAATGGCTGGTTTATGGGTGTTCATCGTTTTCTTCAGCATCAGCTCGATGAAGAGTTATTCCCAGTGTTCTATTTGTACGCGGTCTGTACAGCAAATGGGAGAGAAGCCGGGCAAGGCATTTAATGCCGGTATTCTTTATCTTGCTTTCACACCACTCGCCATCGGAGGGATTTTGGGTTATAAGTGGTGGAGGCAAAACCGGTAATCATTCCATCCGCAAAACATGCATGATCAAAATTTTTTGATCCGGGAATCCAGATCTGTCACAGTAAATACGCCCGTTTTCTCCGTTTTTGTTCCAACCTGGAATAATTTATCATATTTAAAATTATGTATAGATAGTTTAAGGATGCATTCCGTATTGCCACTTCAGATTATCGTGCACATTAATGAGGGAACAGACGGAACAGCAGACTGGGTGAAATCGCAGTCAGATTTGAATTTTACCTATACACCGGAAAATATTGGTGTTTGTTATGCATTGAATCAATGCCGGACCCTTGCTGAAGGAGATTATTTTCTTTATCTCAATGATGATATGTATGTGTGTCCGGGATGGGATCAGCATTTATACAATGAAATAAAAGCTATTGGCCACGATGCATTTTTTTTATCGGCAACAGCCATTGAACCTTTCAAAACGGACAATAACTGCGTAATCGTTCAGAATTTCGGAACGGATCCGGATTCATTTCAGCAGGAAAATTTGTTAAAAGAATTTCGGAATCCGGTAATGAATGACTGGCAGGGATCCACCTGGCCTCCGAATATTGTGCACAAAAAAACCTGGGACCTGGTGGGTGGATACAGCATTGAATATTCTCCAGGACTTTATTCTGATCCGGATTTTTCAATGAAACTCTGGAAAATCGGAGTCCGTTTATTTAAGGGGATTGGCGACAGCCGGGTATACCACTTCGGTGGTAAATCCACCGGGCGAATCATAAAGAATAAAGGCTATTATACATTTATTTCCAAATGGGGTATGACTTCCGGAACATTTACAAAAAAAATGCTGCGAAGCGGTGAACCTTTTGATGGCAAACTGACCGAACCTGTTTTTTCATTTTCTGTAAGAATCAAAAACTGGTTCAAACGGTTACTGGCTTTTTTTAATACCTGAAGCAGCCGATAAAGATTCGGCAAAACGATAAATATTGAAATCCGGATCTCCCGCAGCTTCTTCCAGTGCAAGATATAACTTGTTGTTGTCCAGATCCCGCATCCGGTAGCCTGCGATGAGCTGCCAGGCTTTTTGCGAAAGCAATCTGAGCGAACGACCGGGTGAAATCCTGGCTATATTCTCCCTGATTGCTTTGTACAATTCGGCAATGCCTTTTTCTTCTGTTGCAATGGTCTGAATAAATTTTATTTCATCCGCTGGTTTGTTCGTTTGATAATGGATGGAAGACTTTAATGAATTTAAGAATTGCTCTGCGCCCGGCCTGTCAGATTTATTAACGACAAAAATATCGCCGATCTCCATAATGCCGGATTTCATAGTTTGTATATCATCTCCTGATTCCGGTACCAGGACGAGTACAACCTGATCGGCCAGACGGCTTATATCCACTTCGGCCTGACCAACCCCAACCGTTTCAATCAGGATATTGTCAAAACCTGCCTGTGCCAGTATGTCTGTGATCTGAAAAATGCGGGGATTTAATCCGCCCATGGTGCCGCGACTGGATAGTGACCGTATAAATACCGATGGGCTATTGTACCATCGGTTCATCCGGATTCGGTCTCCCAATATGGCGCCCGAATGGAAAGAAGAAGAAGGGTCAACGCAAAGTATTGCAATTTTCTTTCCGTCCTCAGTGAATTTTTTGATGAGTGCATCAGATAGGGTTGATTTTCCGGCTCCCGGAGGTCCGGTGATACCGATTAAGGGTACATGTGCATGCTGTAAGCTTCTTAATAACTCCTCAGCCGCCGGACCAGCGTTTTCGACCAGTGAAATAGCCCGTGCGACCACATGAAAATCGCCGCTCCGAAGCGTTTCCGCTGTAATCAAAAGCTTTTTATCCGGGTTGGGTGGCATGCATCAAAAATAAGTTAAAATG
Organism: Puia sp.; assembly: GCA_035693345.1. Lineage (GTDB taxonomy): Bacteria > Bacteroidota > Bacteroidia > Chitinophagales > Chitinophagaceae > Puia. The sequence goes on from DASSGT010000497.1 coordinate 9,254, forward strand.
AAGGATGCCATTGGTCAGGCAGTCAAAAGAAATTTTCTCGTAAAGCGAATTCTGCGGTTAAATTTGTCGGCTGATTTAAAGAAGTATCTGAAAACCGAAAATCCATGACGAATTTCATTCCTATATTCCCGTTGAATGTTGTTGTGTATCCGGGAGAAATACTGAACCTGCATATTTTTGAACCACGGTATAAAGAATTAGTCAAAGAATGTTTTGAAAATAAAAAACCATTTGGGATTCCCGCTGTCATCAATGGACATGTATCAGAATATGGGACGCTGGTAACCATACGGGAGATTGCCCAGGAATATGATAATGGAGAGATGGATATTATAACGAACGGAACGACTGTATTCAGAATCCTGGAAATCATAAAAAAAATTCCGGATAAACTCTACAGTGGCGCCATCGTAAATTATCCGGAAAACGCCGAAGTATATCACAGGAAGGAGCTCATGCAGGTAGTGATTAAGGCAATCCGCGAACTTCACCGGATTTTGAATATCAGTAAGGACTTCCGCAAACCCGATGAAGAATTAAACGCTTATGACCTGGCCCATCATGCAGGTTTATCTATTGAGGAAGAATACGAAATGCTTGCCCTATTCAGGGAAGAACAAAGACAGGAATATCTGAAAAGACATTTAGGCAAGGTGTTGCCCGTGGTGGTAGAAATGGAAGTGTTAAAAGGAAGGATTATGCTGAATGGTCATTTTAAAAATTTATCTTCCTTCAGATTTGAATAAGATTGCCTTCATGTAGCGAACCAGATTTTTATCATGTCCACAACACTTTGCCTGGATTTAGGGAATACAAGATTAAAATGGGCCATTTTTAATAATGAGGAAATAGGGCACAGCGGTGTATTGCGGGAAGATGGCATAGAGGACCTGCGGAGATGTATAGAAATCTACAAACCTGAAAAAAGTATTCTTTCTTCTGTTGTGGATCATTCATCTATACTGGAGGAAATTCTGAGATCCAACACACGGTTTCATAAACTGGATCATCACTCACGTGTTCCCATAACCACACCTGTAGGAAAACCGGAAACCATTGGAGCCGACAGGCTTGCACTCGTGGTAGGAGCTACGCACTATTTTCCGGATAAAAATAATCTGGTGATCGGTTTGGGATCTGCCATTACCTACAATTATATTAACCGGTTTCATCAATTCATCGGAGGGAGTATTTCACCCGGAATGGAAATGCGATTTAAAGCGCTCGAATTATATACATCGAAACTACCTTTGGTTCAGCCACATTGGAATTTCCCGTTGCTGGGTTATGACACCAAAACGAATATCCAATCGGGCGTAATATTCGGTATCGCAAAGGAAATCGATGGTTTGATAGAGGCTTATGAAGATCGTTATAAAAACCTGCATACTGTAATGACAGGTGGGGATGCCCATTATTTCATGCCATATCTGAAGAAAAAAATTACCGAGGACCCGGATCTGCTTTTCAAAGGACTTTATACTATCAGTGAATATAATTTTTCAAATTGAGATCTCTCCCGAAATATAGTTGCCGGATAATATGCTTATCACTTTGTTTTTATTTCACTGCCTGTGAAAATAATGTAAAGGATCTGCCTAACTATCGTCAAAAGCAGATTAGTGTAGATGAAGGAAAAAAAATTGTCGCCTATATGAGTGAAAATGCCAAGGTAAAGGCAAAGTTAACAGCTCCGTATATGCGGCAAAATGAATCCGACACGCCATATGTTGAATTTCCAAATACACTGCATGTGGATTTTTATAACGACTCTCTGACTATTGAGAGCATCATGAATGCGCGGTACGGGAAATGGACGCAACAGGACGGCAAAGTCTATCTGCGCGACAGTGTGGTAGTCATGAATATCTTAAAAGGAGATACTCTCTATTGTAAAGAACTTTGGTGGGACCAGAAATTAGAGAAATTTTATACCGATAAACCCGTGCAGATACATAAATCCGGCGGCACTATTCTGTATGGTACAGGGCTCGAAGCACCGCAGGACTTTAGCGGATACACTATCTTCCAGATCACAGGTCCATTTGCGTTTCCGGCTGGCGGAATGCCCAGGAATTAAGCGTAAAGCGTATAGCATAAAGTTTAAGGCGCAAGGCGTAAAGCTTTATAATTTGAGAATATACCCGAATTAACAATTAACAATTAATCATTGACAATTAAATAAAAAAGCCCTGGAATACTCCAGGGCCTAAATGTGTTTGTACTTAACCTAACCGTTACTAAGTTTGGTCATTCAATAGGGTACAAATTTACACTTCGTAGGATTTGGTCTTCTCGTGGAATTTGGATTTTAACTGTCCGTGACCGGACTCTGCTAAATGGTTTTGGTTTGGTTTCATAGTTAGCTTTTCGAAGGATTTGGATATTGAACCATTTAACCGAGCGTCAATCACTATGACGATGTAAACTTACAAATTGGGCGGGCCGGCACAAGCGGATTTGCGCTCGATCTCCGATTTGCACTAACTACTGCTAAAATTCGTAAAACTACGTTTTGGGCATCAATTGTCAGGCGTAAGGCTTAAGGCATTCTTTTGAAACTGAACGATTAACATAGATTATAACCGAAGAAATCGGGATATTTACATTACAAATTCAAAAATCTGATACATGTACAGAGAATCAGAAAAAAATATCGAACTGGAGAAAAAGCTTGCAGAACTGAAAGCCGAGTTGAAAAATGAACAGGGAAAAGCTGAAATTTTAAGCAAAATGCTTGAACTCGCAAAAATCAACCCATCCGGCTTGGCCGATCTGATAAACAATTTACCAGCAAAGGATTAATTATCACTCTCATACTCCCATACTCCTACACTCTCACACTTGACTCTCCGGTCTCATCTGAGGAAATAAAAGTACATCCTGTATGGACGGCTGATTGGTAAGCAGCATCGTCAGGCGGTCGATCCCGATCCCGATTCCGGCAGTAGGCGGCATACCATATTCGAGGGCTCTTAGAAAATCGTTATCGATAAACATGGCTTCCTCATCGCCCCTTTCCATAAGCTTTACCTGTTCTTCAAATCGTTCACGTTGATCGATCGGGTCGTTGAGCTCAGAATACGCATTAGCGATTTCTTTCCCGTTGATGATCAATTCAAATCTTTCGACCAGGCCAGTTATTGAACGATGTTTTTTTGTAAGCGGACTCATTTCTACAGGGTAATCAATGATAAAAGTCGGCTGAATAAAACGGTGTTCACTGGTGGCCCCAAATAACACGTCAATTAGTTTCCCTTTGCCCATGCTATCGTCCGCCGGGATATGGAGTTTTCGGCAAAGAGCCCTAAGCCCGTCCTCATCCAGAGCAGAAACATCTGTCCCGGTGGATTCGCTGATCGCATCGTATATACTGATTCTTTTGTAGGGTGCTTTGAAGTCTATTTCTTTTTCCCCGGATTTCACGACAGTTGTTTTATTAACGGCCAGGGCTGCAGCTTCCAGCATGGATTCTGTTGTTTCCATCATCCAGAAATAATCTTTATAGGCAACATAGAATTCGAGAATTGTGAATTCCGGATTGTGTGTCCGATCCATTCCTTCGTTCCTGAAATTCCGACTGAATTCATAAACCCAGTCGAATCCTCCCACGATCAGGCGTTTCAGATATAGTTCATTCGCGATTCGCAAATAAAAAGGAACGTCGAGCGCATTATGGTGTGTAATAAAAGGCCTTGCAGCAGCACCCCCCGGGATAGTTTGCAAAACCGGAGTATCAACCTCCAGCGCTCCGGCGTTATTGAGGAATTCACGCATACTGTTGATCAGCTTTGTCCTTTTTATAAAGACTTCTTTTATCTGAGGATTTACGATCAGGTCCGCATATCGCTGCCGGTAGCGAAATTCCGGATCGGTAACAGCGTCAAAGGTTTCACCTTCTTTTTCTTTTATGATGGGAATCGGGCGCAGGGCTTTCGAGAGTAAGGTTAATTCTTTCACATGAACTGAAATCTCACCCGTTTTTGTAATGAAAACATAACCTTTAACACCTATAATGTCGCCCAGATCAATCAGGTGTTTCCATAACTTATCGTAGGCCGTTTTATTCTCACCGGGCGCTATATCGTCCCTTTTGATATATAACTGAATGCGGCCACTGCTATCCTGAATCACCGCAAACGAAGCCTTTCCCATGTCCCGGATGCTCATGATA